>NZ_QBJB02000009.1:0-123850 GCF_003057675.2 Pantoea sp. RIT413 | reverse complement strand
TGCGCAAGCGCCGCTGAAACTGCCAGAAGCCTGGCGGGCGGAACCCCTCCGGCGTCACGCGCTGCCGCAACCAGCCCCGCGCTGCTCAGCGCTCAGCTCTGCTCAGCGTCCAGCCCTGCGCTGCTTAGCGCCCAGCCCCGCGCTGCTTAGCGCGCTGTACAGCGCATCACTTATCCAGGCCCACCCACTGAGTGACGCCGCACCAGCGTCGGACTGAACATATTAGTGACTTCAGGCAGCTCGCTGCCGTGCGCCAGCGCCAGCGCCAGCTGTGCCGCCTGCTGCGCCATAGTGACAATAGGATAGCGCACGGTAGTAAGGCGCGGACGCACGTAACGTGACACCAGCACATCATCAAACCCGATCAGTGACATCTCCTCTGGTACGCGGATGCCGTTATCACTTAGCACCGCCAGCGCGCCAGCAGCCATCGAGTCGTTATAGCAGGCGACGGCCGTCAGAGACTTGCCGCGGCCCAGCAGCTCCGTCATCGCCTGCTCACCGCCTGTTTCATCAGGCTCACCCCAGGCCACCAGGCGGTCGTTACAGGGCAGGCCGTGTTCCCGCAGCGCATCGTAATAGCCCTGCAGGCGATCCTCTGCATCAGAAATGGTGTGCGTGGAGCAGATAAAAGCGATGTGCGTATGGCCCTGCTGAATAAGATGCCGGGTGGCGAGCCAGGCGCCATAGCGATCGTCAAGCGCAATACAGCGTGACTCAAAGCCCGGGATCAGCCGGTTCAGCAGCACCATACCCGGCACCTGACGCATCAGCATCTCCAGATCGTCTGCCGGGATTTTCTTGGCATGCACCACCAGCGCCGCGCAGCGATGGCGCATCAGCTGCTCAATCGCCTGCCGCTCTTTTTGTTCATTATGGTAACCGTTACCAATCAGCAGAAAGTTGCCGGTCTCGCCTGCCACTTCATCCACCGCTTTTACCATCGCGCCAAAAAAAGGGTCGGATACATCACCCACCACCAGCCCCAGCGTTTCAGTAGATTGCTGTGCCAGCGCGCGCGCATTGGCGTTAGGGTGATACTGCAGCTGCTCCATCGCCTGGGTTACCGCGAGGCGTGAACCTTCGCTGGCTTTGGGAGAGTTATTGATAACACGGGAAACGGTCGCAACCGACACCCCGGCCATACGGGCAACATCCTTTATGGTAGCCATGCAATTATCGACATCCAGGGAAAACGTTTACACATCGCATCAGTGTTACGGAAAAGCCCCTGGGCCGCAAGCGATCAGAATGCCAGCGTTGTCGCAAAAGCGCGGAAAATCAGCCGCTCACAGGCAGGCTTCTGGCGGAGTGCAGCCTCATGCTATGCTGCCGCGCATTCTCTGTTTATCTGCCGGACACTCTCATGAAAACACGCGTGCCGCACCTGGCGCACTGGGGCGCTTTTACCGCCGTGACGGAAGATGGTCGCCTGACAGGCTGCGAACCTTTCTTTGCCGATACCGATCCTTCACCGATGATCCACACCATCCCCGAGCTGGTTTACTCCGACAGGCGTATCCGCCAGCCAATGGTGCGCCGCTCGTGGCTGAAATCGCACGAGAACAGCGATCGCACCCTGCGCGGGCGTGAAGACTTTGTGCCGGTCAGCTGGGATACCGCGCTCGATCTGGTCGCAGAAGAGAACCGCCGCGTACGCGAGCGCTACGGGGCAGCCGGCATCTTTACCGGCTCTTACGGCTGGTCCTCGGCCGGACGGGTGAACCATGCGCGGACGCTGGTGCGGCGTTTCTATTTTCAGGGCGGCGGCGGGGTCGATCAGCAGGGCAACTACAGCTGGGGCGCCGCCCAGTTCTTCCTGCCCTATGTGATTGGCACTTACATGCCGCTGACCGGGCGCGTAACCGACTGGCCGCAGGTGGTGGAGCATGCGGAGATTTTTGTCGCCTTTGGTGGCCTGGCGTTGAAAAATGCGCAGGTCGCGTCCGGCGGAGCGGGGCAGCACAGCCTGAAGCCGGCGCTGGAGCAGCTGCGCGCCAGGGGCACTCCGGTAATCAACATCAGCCCGCAGCGCGATGACTGTCCGGCGTGGCTAAACGCCGAATGGATCCCGATTCGCCCCAATACCGATGTCGCGCTGATGCTGGCGCTGGGCTATGAGATCCTGCGCAACGGCGCCACTGACGACACCTTCCTCGCTACGCACTGCACCGGCTGGCCGCAGCTGCGCGCTTACCTGCTGGGCGAAAGCGACGGCGTGGCAAAAACCGCAGCCTGGGCGAGCGCCATTACCGCTATTCCGGCCGCACGTATCGCACAGCTGGCACAGCAGCTGGCGGGCAGGCGCAGCTTTATGACCAGCGCTTACTCCGTGCAGCGCGCCCACCGCGGTGAGCAGCCTTACTGGATGATGATTGCGCTCTCCTGCATGCTGGGTCAGCCGGGCCTGCCGGGCGCAGGCTTCTCATTCGGGCATGGCTCAATGAACAGCGTAGGCAATCCGCGTCAGGAGGGACCGGCGCCGATGATGAGCACCGGGCCTAATCCGGCCAATCTGGCGATTCCGGTAGCGCGCATCAGCGACATGCTGCTGCAGCCAGGCGAACCTTACGACTTCTGCGGTGAGACGCTGCACTATCCTGATATCCATCTGGTGCACTGGGCGGGCGGTAATCCGTTTCATCATCACCAGCAGCTTAACCGGCTGGTCGCCGGCTGGCAGCGACCCGATACGGTGATTGTGCAGGATATTGTCTGGACGCCTGCGGCGCAGATGGCGGACATTGTGCTGCCGGTGACAACCACGCTGGAGCGCAACGATATTGGCGGATCGTCGCGCGATCGCTTTGTGCTGGCGATGCACCAGGCAGTCAGGCCACAGCATCAGGCACGCAACGACTTCGATATTTTTGCCGATATCGCCGATCGCCTCGGTTATCGTGAGCGCTTTACGGAAGGGCGCAATGAGATGCAGTGGATTGAGCATCTTTATCAGCAGTGCGCACAGGCACATGCGCGGCGCGGTATCGCTTTCCCGGCCTTCAGTGAGTTCTGGGAGCGCGGGTTTGTGGAGATCCCCGAGGGCGGGAAACCCTATATCTTTATGGAGGAGTTTCGCGCCGATCCGCAGGCGCATCCCATCGCCACCGCCAGCGGCAAAATTGAGCTCTTTTGCCAGACCATTGCGGACTATCAGCTGGATGACTTCGCGGGTCATCCCACCTGGTGTGAGCCGCAGGAGTGGCTGGGTGCGCCGCTGAGCAGCGACTATCCGCTGCATATGATCTCAGTGCAGCCTGCCGACCGGCTGCACAGCCAGCTGGATGCAACCCCTGCCGTTCAGGCCAATAAAACTGCCGGGCATGAGACGCTGTCGATGCATCCGCAGGATGCCGCGCAGCGCGGCATTGCCGACGGGGAGGTGGTTGAGGTAAGCAATGCGCGCGGCCGTATGCTGGCCGGCGTGCGCCTGACCGACGGCGTCGCGCCGGGCGTACTGATTATCGCGACCGGTGCATGGTTCGATCCCGGCTTTGGCGGCACGTGGCAGCCGTGGGATCGCGCCGGCAACCCGAACGTACTGACGCTGGATATCGGGACCTCTTCCCTGACGCAGGGACCGAACGCCATGAGCTGCCTGGTCGAAGTCAGAAAACATCACGGTTGCACAAACCACTAACAATCTCACCGCTGGTTACATTTTGCGGGCAACTGTTGCGTTTAAGCAGGTGCAGGGCTGTCAGCTGGCTTGCTACAGTCAGAGTCCCAGAGGTATTGATGGGTGAACATCAAAACGTTTTCTTGATTACACCAACCTGCGCAGATGCGCAGGTTTTTTTTGTCAGTCATCTCTGCAAATAACTGAAACACAGTTTTCCTGTCAACTTGCCAGGCCTTTCTTTATAACAGCCGATAACCAGTCTGGATAACGACTCTCACCGCAGCGGAATGCTATGCCTCCGATTAAAAAATTTCTGGGTAAAGACCAGATTAAAGCCCCGTTTAACCCGTTTCGTTTTCGTCTGATCTGTCTGGGCGTGCTGACCTGTATGGGACTGCTGCTCGCCCGCGTCGGCGATCTGCAGCTGATCAACCATCCGATGCTGGAGCATGAAGCGGATCAGCGCTCGCTGCGCACCGTTACGCTGCCCACGAATCGCGGCACGCTGCTGGATCGCGACGGCCAGGCGCTGGCGCTGAGCGTACCGTCGCGCGACATCATTGCCGATCCTAAACGGGTGCTGGAGGCGAATCCCGACTTCAGCAGTGCAAAGTGGGGCTATCTGGCGGCGGCGCTCAGCATGCGGCCGGAAGATCTGCAGGCGCAGATTACGGCTAACCCGAAAAAGCGGTTTCTCTATCTGGGACGTAAGATTGAGCTGGGGATCGCCAAAGATATCGCCAAACTGCACCTGAAAGGGATCAGCTCGGTCTATAACGACAGCCGGTTTTATCCGATGAGTGAAGCGGCTGCGCCGCTGATTGGCATTGTGGGAGCTGACAGCAACGGGCTTAACGGGCTGGAGAAAGGGTTTGATCGGGTGCTGCAGGGCGAGCCAGGCAAAGAGGTCTATCGCCAGGATGGCGAGGGCAATATCATTTCGATGATCGATTATGAGCCGCCGAAGCAGCCGCCCACGGTGCAGCTCAGCATCGACAAGTTTGATCAGTTTACCCTCTACAGCAGGCTGCGCGACGGCGTGCTGCTGAACAAAGCGGACTCCGGCGCCGCGGTGCTGGTGAAGATCGATACCGGTGAAATTCTGGCAATGGCATCGTATCCCTCATTCAACCCGAATAATTTCGACAAGGCGACACCCGCGCAGATGCGTAACGTCGCCATCAATGACAGCTTTGAACCCGGCTCAACGGTCAAACCGCTGGTAGTGATGGAGGGTCTGGAGCGCCATCTGGTGAGGCCTGACTCGGTGATTGATACCACCCCCTACAGCGTCAATGGCCATCTTATCCGCGACGTCGGCCACTGGCCGCGTCTCACCATGACCGGCATTTTGCAAAAATCGAGTGATATCGGCGTATCGCATATTGCGCTGGCGATGCCGGCGGAAGCGCTGGTCAACACCTATCAGGCATTTGGTCTCGGCAAGCCTACCGGACTGGGATTAACCGGTGAGAGCGTGGGCTACTTTCCGCTGCATCGCGAGCGCTGGGCGGACATTGAACGTGCAACCTTCTCCTTTGGTTACGGCCTGCGCGTGACGCCGCTGCAGATTGCGCGCGAATATGCCACGCTGGGCTCGTTTGGCGTTTATCGTCCGCTGTCGATAACCAAAGTCACGCCACCGGTGCTGGGCAAACAGGTAGCCAATCCGCAGATTGTACAGACCGTGGTGCATATGCTGGAGAGTGACGTGCTGCCGGGCGGCACCGGTATCAAGGCTGCGGTACCAGGTTATCGCCTGGCGACCAAAACCGGTACCGCAGAGAAGATGGGCAGCAGCGGCAAATATGATGGCGGTTACGTGAACTATACCGCCGGGATCGCGCCAGCCAGCCATCCGGAGGTGGCGCTGGTAGTGATGATCAACCATCCGACCGCGGGCGATCACTTCGGCGGCTCGGTGGCCGCGCCCATCTTCGGCAATATTATGGGACCGGTGCTGAAGCACATGAACATTGCGCCGGATGCGCTTTACAGCAAGCCACCGTCAGATAAATCCTAGCTAAATCAAAATGTAACCAGCAGGATGCGCTGTTCATACCTGGTTGCATTTCGCTGAATACGGTTGCGTTTAGCCGCTGTTATTTCGCAGGCTGCTGCGCGACGATAGCGATCCCAGAGGTATGATTGGTGTGAAGATCGGCTGCTGCGGCAGCGATACCTGCACTGCAGGTATAACCCTGTTCGGTTGCACCGACCCACGCAGACGCGTGGGTTTTTTTTATCTTTTTTTTGCGGCCCCGCATCGCTGTTTGTCAGGGACTCCGCTTTAATTCTGCTCTGTACTTGTCGCCGCCCGGCAAATCCTGCAAGGTAATTACCATTTTTGACCTTGCTAAGGAGCTGGCATGCTATTTACCCTTTTGCGCACTCTCTGTCGCCTGCTATGGCGCGTGGAGCTGCGCGGCGATCTTACGGCGCTGCATAAAGAGAAAGTGCTGATCGCGCCTAATCATATGTCCTTTCTGGATGGCGTGCTGGTGGGGCTGTTTTTACCGATCAGGCCGGTATTTGCGGTCTATTCTGCTATCAGCACCCGCTGGTATATGCGCCTGCTGAAACCGATTATCGACTTTGTCCCGCTCGATCCCACTAAGCCGATGTCGATCAAACATCTGGTTCGCATGATTAACACCGGCCGCCCGGTGGTGATTTTCCCGGAAGGTCGTATCACCGTGACCGGGTCGCTGATGAAGATCTACAGCGGTGCCGGCTTTGTGGCGGCGAAATCGGGCGCGACGGTGGTGCCGATGCGCATTGAGGGAGCGGAGTACACGCCGTTTGGCCGTCTTGGCGGGGTATTTAAGCGTCGCCTGTTTCCCCGGATTACGCTGAGCGTGCTGCCAGCGACCCATATTCCGATGCCGGAGGCGAAACGCGCCCGCGACCGGCGCGTGCTGGCAGGTGAACACCTGCACCATATTATGATGGAAGCGCGCATGGCGGTGCGCCCGCGCGAAACGCTCTACGAAGCTTTTCTCAGCGCGCGTACCCGCTACGGACTGACCAAAGCCTGTATTGAAGATGTGAATTTTCAGCCGGACAGCTACACCGGGCTGCTGAAAAAGGCGCTCGGGGTGGGACGTATTCTTGAGCGCTACAGCCGGCAGGGAGAATATATTGGTCTGCTGCTGCCTAATGCTACCGTGACTGCTGCAGCGATCCTCGGTGCATCTATGCGCGGGCGCGTCCCGGCCATGCTCAACTATACGGCTGGCGTCAGCGGCATGCGTGCCGCCCTGACCGCCTCGCAGGTAAAAACCGTGTTTACCTCACGCCAGTTTCTGGAAAAAGGCAACCTGTGGCATCTGCCGCAGGGGCTGACTGAAGTCGAATGGATTTACCTCGAAGATCTTAAAGAGACGGTAACGCTGCAGGATAAGCTATGGATCCTTGGCCATCTGCTGCTGCCGCGCCGGGCACAGCTGGCGCAGCAGCCGGAAGAGGCGGCGATGGTGCTGTTTACCTCTGGTTCGGAAGGCCATCCTAAAGGGGTGGTGCATTCTCATAAGAGCCTGCTGGCTAACGTGGAGCAGATCCGCACCGTGGCCGACTTTACGCCGCGCGATCGCTTTATGTCAGCGCTGCCGCTGTTTCACGCCTTCGGCCTGACGGTGGGCCTCTTCACGCCGCTGCTCACCGGGGCGCAGGTTTTCCTCTATCCCAGTCCGCTGCACTATCGCATCGTGCCGGAGCTGGTTTATGACCGCAACTGCACCGTTCTGTTCGGTACGTCAACGTTTCTGGGTAACTACGCGCGCTTCGCCAGCCCCTATGATTTTGCCCGTTTGCGCTACGTGGTAGCCGGTGCGGAGAAGCTGCAGGAAGGCACGCGCCAGCTCTATATGGAGAAATACGGTATTCGTATTCTTGAGGGCTATGGCGTCACCGAGTGCGCGCCGGTTGTGGCGATCAACGTGCCGATGGCTGCCCGCACGCATACCGTTGGCCGTCTGCTGCCCGGCATGGATTCCCGTCTGATTTCAGTGCCGGGCATTGAGCAGGGTGGCCGGCTGCAGCTGCGCGGCCCGAATATCATGAATGGCTATCTGCGTGTTGACGCGCCCGGCGTGCTGGAACCGCCCGTGGCGGACAACGGCGAAGGTGTGATGGAGGCGGGCTGGTATGATACCGGTGATATTGTCAGTTTCGATGAAGGCGGTTTTTGTCAGATTCAGGGCCGGGCGAAGCGCTTTGCCAAGATAGCCGGTGAGATGGTGTCGCTGGAGAGCGTTGAACAGATTGCGCTGAAAGCCTCCGGTGAAAAACAGCATGCCGCCTCGCTGCGTCCGGACGGTAATCGCGGCGAAGCGCTGGTGCTGTTTACCACCGACAGCGAGCTGACGCGCGAGCAGCTGCTGCAGGCGGCGCGTGAAACCGGTGCGCCAGAGCTGGCGGTGCCGCGCGATATCCGCGTCATGAAACAGCTGCCGATGCTCGGCAGCGGTAAGCCAGACTACGTCAGCCTGAAGCAGCTGGCGGAAGAGGAGAGAGCATGAGCCAGCATGGGGAGGCCCGCGCTCCGCTGCTGTCGCGCGGTATGATTGCCGTGATCGTGGCGCAGTTTTTTTCCGCTTTTGGTGATAACGCGCTGCTGTTTGCCACGCTGGCAGTGCTGAAAAATCAGTTCTACCCCGACTGGAGCCAGCCGGTCCTGCAGATGCTGTTTGTCGCCACCTATATTCTGCTGGCGCCGTTTGTCGGGCAGATGGCCGACAGCTTCGCCAAAGGACGGGTGATGATGCTGGCGAATAGTCTGAAGCTGCTGGGTGCGCTGACCATCTGTTTCGGCTTTAATCCGTTTCTCGGCTATACGCTGGTGGGCATCGGCGCGGCCGCTTACTCGCCGGCGAAGTATGGCATTCTGACGGAAATCACCAGCGGTGAACGTCTGGTGAAAGCCAACGGGCTGATGGAGGCATCGACCATCGCGGCCATTCTGCTCGGTTCGGTAGCGGGCGGGATACTGGCGGACTGGCATCTGCTGATGGCGCTGGCCGCCTGTGCGCTGACCTACGCGCTGGCGGTCGTCGCCAATCTCTTCATTCCCCGCCTCAGCGCGGCGCGTCCCGGTCAGAGCTGGCATGCGCTCAGGATGCTGCGCAGCTTCAGCGGTGCAGCACGCCAGCTGTGGCATAACGGCGAGACGCGTTTTTCCCTGCTGGGTACCAGTCTGTTCTGGGGAGCAGGGGTCACACTGCGTTTCCTGCTGGTGCTCTGGGTGCCGGTGGCCTTAGGCATTACCGATAACAAAACGCCCACCACCCTCAACGCCATGGTAGCGATAGGAATTGTACTGGGCGCGGCGGCGGCGGCTAAGCTGGTGACGCTGCAGACGGTGCGGCGCTGTATGCCGGCAGGGGTGCTGATAGGAGTGATGGTGGTGCTGTTTTCGCTGCAAACCACGCTGCTGAACGCTTATCTCCTGCTGATGGCGATCGGCGCCCTGGGCGGTTTTTTTGTGGTGCCGCTCAACGCACTGCTGCAGGAGCGCGGTAAGGCGAGCGTGGGTTCAGGTAATGCAATTGCCGTGCAGAACCTCGGCGAGAATAGCGCCATGCTGCTGATGCTGGGTCTCTATACCCTGGCGATTAAGCTCGGTGCCCCGGCGATTGCCACCGGCACAGGCTTTGGCATAGCATTTGCCGCCGCAATCGCGCTGCTGTGGTGGAAATCGCGTCCCGTATCCCCGTAGGGGCCGCATTTATGCGGCCCTGGTGCATTCAAAGGGCGTCATTAATGACGCCCCTGCGAATTCCCATCGCATGATTCAACATTCCCGTAGGGGTCGCATTTATGCGACCCTGGCGTATGTATCGATGCACCTGCGTTTATACGATTTCACCGCAATCAAAAAGGGCGTCATTAATGACGCCCTTGCGTTAATCTCCGCCGTATTCATATAACCCTGAAAAATTACGGTGCGGGATAGGTATACTGCCGGTGGATGGTTTCCAGCGCTTCCAGCACATCGGCGTTCAGCGTCAGATTAAAACTCTCCACATTCGTTTTCAGCTGCTCCAGCGTGGTCGCGCCCAGCAGGGTACTGGCAACGAACGGCTGCTGGCGCACATAGGCGAGGGCCATTTGCGATGGATCCAGATTATGCTGCTTTGCCAGGTCGACATAGGCGGCGATCGCCTGTTGCGACTGCTCACTGCTGTAACGGGTAAAGCGGCTGAACAGCGTGTTGCGGGCGCCAGCGGGCTTCGCGCCATTCAGGTACTTGCCGCTCAGAGTACCAAATGCGAGGCTTGAGTAAGCCAGCAGCTCCACGCCTTCATGCTGACTAATCTCGGCCAGCCCAACCTCAAAGCTACGGTTCAGCAGACTGTAAGGGTTCTGAATCGTCACAATCCGCGGCAGTTCATGTTTTTCAGCCAGCTGCAGATAGCGCATTACGCCCCAGGCGGTCTCATTCGAAACGCCAATGTAGCGGATCTTACCGGCGCGCACCTGTTCGGTCAGCGCTTCCAGCGTCTCCAGCAGGGTCACGGTCGCGGTACTTTCGCTGTACTCGTAGCCGAGCTTGCCAAAGTAGTTAGTCTGGCGCTGCGGCCAGTGCAGCTGATAAAGATCGAGGTAGTCGGTATTCAGACGCTTCAGGCTGGCATCCAGCGCCTCGCGAATGTTTTTGCGATCGAGCGCCTGATGCGGGCGGATCAGCGCGTCGCTGCCGCGAACCGGCCCGGCGACTTTGCTGGCGAGGATCACTTTATCGCGGCTGCCGCGCTTTTTCAGCCAGCTGCCAATGTATTGTTCAGTTAATCCCTGGGTTTCAGGACGCGGCGGAACCGGGTACATCTCTGCAGTATCGATCAGATTGATGCCCTGGCTCACAGCGTAATCGAGTTGTTCGTGGGCGTCGGCTTCGCTGTTTTGCTCACCAAACGTCATCGTGCCTAGCCCCAGTTGACTGACTTCCAGCGTACTATGGGGGATACGGTGATAATGCATTGCCGGCTTCCTTTTTTCATTATGAAACGGAATGTTCTGTCCTTTCGGACTATAGCCTGTCTGACACAGAGGAAGGAAGAGGGGAAACTCCGGGAAATCGCCTGCACGGAGGAAAACGCCGTGCAGGCCGGGTAATCTGGCACTTAACGTTCAATGATGGTGGAAACTTCATCACCGTTGATCTGCATAACGTGACCCTGCCGATCGGTGTACTCAACCAGGCCGGTCTCTTTATCGATCGAGGGCTTGCCCTCGGTCATAATCATCTGGCCATCTTTTGTTGCCATCACATAGTCACTACTGCAACCGCTCAGCACTGACGCTGCCAGCAGTAAACCCGCTACACCCGCTAACCCTTTCATTATCCGCTCCCTGAGCTGCTCCAACTGCAAAAGTGTAGTAATAAATGCTTTTACCTGACGAAGTAATCGCATGATTCTTAAAAAAGCGAGAGATAGCGTGCATTAGCTTGACAAGCAGGCACGTTTCCTGCTGGTTGCTCAGCACACTGAAGAGTGTAACGTTAGCTGGCGGACGCTGGCAAAACCAGACGTCGGAAAATGTGCGGTATAAGAGAGCGTGTAGTGAATTACAGTAAAAAATGGCGCGCCAGCAGCGCAGCCGTAAAGTGCTTTTTAAGATAGAAGCCGCGCGGCAGCGTCATAATGCGTTCACCATGCTCACCTACGGCTTCCGTCAGCGCCCGGTTGTTGGCTGCTTTGGGACGGATTTGCAGCCAGGCGCCGTGGCGGGCGGTAATACGCTCGACCTGCCCCAGCACAATCATATCCATCAGCTCCTCCCAGTCGGCGCGCAGCTGCTGCTCCTCTTCTGCGTCTGGCTGCCAGAGCAGGGGCGTACCCACCCGACGCTCAGCCAGTGGGATCGTGCGCTCGCCCTCAACCGGGATCCACAATACCCGCGCCAGCTTATGGCGCACATGGCTTGACGCCCAGGTCACGCCGCTGTTACCCGTCAGCGGCGCCACACAGACAAAGGTGGTCTCCAGTGGCCTGCCCTGAGCATCAACCGGAATGGTTTTAAGCTCGATACCCAAATGCGCAAAATCCTGCTCCGCTTTACTGCCGGCGCTGGCACCCAGGTGCAGCTCCAGCAGCATGCCGACCCAGCCTTTATCGCGTTTAAGATTATCAGGTACCGGCAGGTTAAGCCGGGCTGCCAGGGTTTCCAGCCGCTCTCCGGCCAGCTGATGCGCACGCTGCAGCAACTCTTCTTCACTTATCGGGGAACCGGGCAAAGGATCGTGAAATGTCATGATCAATATCTGAGTTGGTTAAAAAATAATCAGTTTGCGGGCGGGCAGGTTGTCCACATCGCCTCTTTCTGAATGGGCGTCATAATAGCATGATTCACACTGCTTTTTTGAATGACTGCAGCAGCAGGTACGGTTCAGAGAGACAGTTTATCCCGATTTGTCCGCCACAATAAACAGGATATCAGTGTAAGTTATCCACAGATAAATGGGATAAGCCCGTCCTGAGCCGATCCCTGTTTCTATTTACAGGGCCTGCTGAACCGCAATGCGCGATTTTTTTGCATCATCTGACCAGGTTTAGGGCATTCCTTGTGGATAAAAACAACGGAGGTTGTTTTTTAATCACACGTCTCTCTTTGTCTGACCCGCGCTAAAAAAAGCCTTTCGGACTGACACCATTTTTTTAATTAAGCTATTAATTATAATCATATATTTATCAGGATAAGAATCCTCTGTTTTGCGCTGGCGTTAAACTGTCTGCAGTTAATTACCGCGTTCTGCACAAAGCTATCCACAGAAAAAGTGCATAAGATCGCACAACAGGCAGGGTAACTGTTTATAAGTTAAGTCATCTCTGTGGGTTAACTCTTTTTTATTCTGCGGAGGTCCGGCTTATCCAGTGGTTTACCGCCTGTAAGGAGTGTGAAACAATCAGACCATTCAAATTAAGCTTTGAGGTAGTCCAGTGATCGATGATGATGGCTACCGCCCGAATGTTGGTATCGTAATCTGCAACAGGCAGGGGCAAGTGTTATGGGCCAGGCGCTTTGGACAGCACTCCTGGCAGTTTCCTCAGGGAGGCATCAATCCGGGTGAAACCGCAGAGCAGGCGATGTATCGCGAACTGTTCGAAGAAGTGGGTTTACACCGCAAAGATGTTCGAATACTTGCTTCAACCCGTAACTGGTTACGTTACAAGTTGCCTAAACGTTTGGTGCGTTGGGATACAAAGCCGGTCTGTATCGGCCAGAAACAGAAGTGGTTTCTTCTGCAGTTGATGTGTAATGACGCGGATATCAATGTGCAACACAGCAGCACACCCGAGTTTGATGGCTGGCGCTGGGTGAGCTTCTGGTATCCGGTACGTCAGGTGGTCTCCTTCAAGCGCGATGTTTACCGGCGCGTCATGAAAGAGTTTGCTGGCGTGGTAATGTCGATGCAGGAGAGTGTGGGGCAGCGCAATAACCCTGTTGCCCACCGTCGTAAAAGAGGATAGGCCACGCCCCTTATGCTCACTCAGTTGCGCGAAATAGTAGAAAAAGTGGCGGGTGCACCGCGTCTGAATGAAGCACTCGACATTCTGGTTAACGAAATCTGCCTGGCGATGGAGACCGAGGTCTGCTCGGTTTACCTCGCCGATCACGATCGACACTGCTACTACCTGATGGCGACCCGCGGTCTGAAAAAACCGCGCGGCCGTACGATCGCACTGGCGTTTGATGAAGGCATTGTCGGCCTGGTTGGCCGGCTTGCTGAACCCATTAACCTGGCCGATGCGCAGAGTCACCCCAGCTTTAAATATATTCCTGCCGTAAAAGAAGAGCGTTATCGCTCTTTCCTGGGTGTACCTATTATCAGTCGTCGCCAGCTACTGGGCGTGCTGGTGGTGCAGCAGCGCGAACACCGTCAGTTTGATGAGAGTGAAGAGTCATTTCTGGTGACGCTCGCCACGCAAATGGCGGGGCTGCTCTCACAGTCACAGCTCGGCCAGCTATTTGGCCAGTTCCGGCAAACCCGTGTTAAAGCGATTGCCGCCTCTCCGGGCGTGGCGGTGGCGATCGGCTGGGTGGATGAAACACAGCCGCTGCTGGATCAGGTTTCTGCCGCATCAACCCTTGATCCCCAGCGCGAGCGCGAGCGGCTGGTGGTGGCGATGGGGGAAGCGGGCAATGAATTCCGCCGTTTCAGTAAACGCTTTGCGGCCGGCGTGCAGAAAGAGAGCGCCGCAATCTTCGATCTCTACTCGCATCTGCTGACCGATGCGCGGCTGAAAAAAGATCTGTTTGCGGAGATCGAGCGCGGATCGGTGGCTGAGTGGGCGGTGAAAACCGTGATCGAAAAGTTTGCGGCGCAGTTTGCCAGCCTGCAGGATCACTATCTGCGCGAACGGGCTGGCGATCTGCGGGTGCTGGGGCAGCGGCTGCTGTTTCATCTTGATGATACGCTGGTGGGAACCAACGCCTGGCCGGAGCGCTTTGTGCTGGTGGCCGATGAGCTGACGGCCACGACGCTGGCCGAGCTGCCGCATGAGCGGCTGGCAGGCGTGGTCGTGCGCGACGGCGCCGCTAACTCACATGCGGCGATCCTGACGCGGGCGATGGGGATCCCGACCGTGATGGGTGCCGATATCCTGCCGGTGCAGCTCAACAAGCGGCAGCTGATCGTTGATGGCTATCGCGGGGAAGTCCTGATCGATCCTGAGCCGGTGCTGGTACAGGAGTATCAGCGTTTGATCAGCGAAGAGAACGCGCTGAGCAAAATGGCGGAAGGCGTGGTGGATCAGCCCGGTGAGTTGAAAAGCGGGGAGCGGGTGCAGGTCATGCTCAATGCCGGTCTTAGCCCGGAGCATGAGCAGGCGCTGGACAGCTGGGTCGATGGCATCGGCCTTTATCGTACTGAGATCCCGTTTATGCTGCAAAGCGGCTTCCCGTCAGAAGAGGAGCAGGTGGCGCAGTACCAGGGCATGCTGCAGCTGTTTTACGATAAGCCGGTCACGCTGCGCACGCTGGACGTCGGCGCGGACAAACAGCTGCCCTATATGCCAATCAGCGAAGAGAATCCGTGTCTTGGCTGGCGCGGTATTCGCCTGACGCTCGATCAGCCGGAGATCTTCCTGGTCCAGGTGCGGGCCATGCTGCGCGCTAACGTCGCCTCCGGAAACCTCAATATTCTGCTGCCGATGATCAGCCATATTGATGAGATCGATGACGCGCGCCGGCTGATCGATCGCGCCGGACGTGAAGTGGAGGAGGTACTGGGCTATCCCATTCCCCGCCCGCGTATCGGCGTTATGATCGAAGTGCCCTCAATGCTGTTTATGATCCCGCATCTGGCCAGCCGCGTTGATTTTATCTCGGTCGGCACCAACGATCTGACGCAGTATCTGCTGGCGGTGGATCGCAACAACACCCGGGTCGCAAACCTCTACGATCCGCTGCATCCCGCCATGCTGCGCGCGCTGCATACCATTGCGCGTGAAGCCCGGGAAGCCAAACTTGAGCTCTGCCTGTGTGGTGAAATGGCGGGCGATCCCATGTGTGTCGCGCTGCTGGTCGGGCTTGGCTATCATCATCTCAGCATGAACGGCAAAAATATTCCGCGGGTGAAGTACCTGTTGCGACATCTGGATCGGGAGGAAGTACAGAAGCTAAGCCAGCAGGGCATTGCAGCGCATACCGCTTCGGAAGTGCGTCATCTGGTTGCGGCATTTATGGAGCGTCGCGGTCTGGGTGGACTGATTCGCGGCGGTCGTTAACGGTTTACATTTCTGCGGAAACTGTGAAAAGCGGCTGTGCTATGATGCGCAGCCTTTTATTGTCTGGCCCTTTAGCCACGCCCGCGTTGGGCAGAAAAATCGATGGTGAATAATGAATAACGGCTACATTTCATTTCCCCAATTCGATCCGGTGATCTTCTCAATCGGACCGATTTCGCTTCACTGGTACGGCCTGATGTATCTGGTGGGCTTTGTTTTTGCCATGTGGCTTGCGGTGCGCCGCGCCAACAAGCCCGGTAGCGGCTGGACGAAAGACGAAGTGGAAAACCTGCTTTATGCCGGATTCCTCGGCGTCTTTCTCGGTGGTCGTATCGGCTATGTGCTGTTTTACAATCTGCCGCTGTTTCTGGAAAACCCGCTCTACCTGTTCAAGGTCTGGGATGGCGGCATGTCCTTCCACGGTGGCCTTATCGGCGTGATTGTGGTCATGCTGATTTTTGCCCGTCGCACGAAACGTACCTTCTTCCAGGTGTCTGACTTCATTGCGCCGCTGATCCCGTTTGGTCTTGGCGCGGGTCGCCTCGGTAACTTTATCAATGGCGAACTGTGGGGCCGCGTGGCGCCCGATTTTAAATTCGCGATGCTCTTTCCGGGATCGCGCAGTGAAGATCTCGCGCTGGCGGTGAATAACCCGCAGTATCAGCAGCTGCTGAATACCTATGGCGTACTGCCCCGTCACGCCTCCCAGCTCTATGAGCTGTGTCTGGAAGGCGTGGTGCTGTTTCTTATTCTCAACCTGTTTATTCGCAAACCGCGTCCAATGGGCAGTGTCTCCGGACTGTTCCTGATTGGTTACGGCGCGTTTCGCATTATTGTCGAGTTTTTCCGTCAGCCGGATGCGCAGCTGGGGCTGTTTGAAGGCGGTATCAGCATGGGGCAGATCCTCTCTGTGCCGATGATTCTGGCGGGCATTATCATGATGGTCTGGGCGTATCGTCGTCGTCCGCAGCAACAAACCCGAGAGGTAAAATGAAACAGTATCTGGAACTGATGCAGCATGTGCTGAATGAAGGCGCAGAAAAGGCCGACCGTACCGGTACCGGCACGCTTTCCATTTTTGGCCACCAGATGCGTTTCAATCTGCAGGAAGGCTTCCCGCTGGTCACCACCAAAAAAGTGCACCTGCGCTCTATCATTCACGAGCTGCTGTGGTTCCTGAAAGGGGAAACCAACATTCAGTATCTGAAAGAGAACAAGGTCACCATCTGGGATGAGTGGGCGGATGAAAACGGAGATTTAGGTCCGGTCTACGGCAAGCAGTGGCGCAGCTGGGGCAGCGCCTCTGGCGCAGAGATCGATCAGATAAGCAGAGTCATTGAGCAGCTGAAACGCGATCCGGACTCACGCCGCATTATTGTCTCAGCCTGGAATGTGGGCGAGCTGGATCAGATGGCGCTGGCTCCGTGCCACGCCTTTTTCCAGTTCTACGTCGCGAACGGCAAACTCTCCTGCCAGCTCTATCAGCGTTCGTGCGATATCTTCCTCGGCCTGCCGTTTAATATCGCCAGCTATGCGCTGCTGGTGCATATGGTCGCGCAGCAGTGCGATCTGGAAGTGGGTGATTTTGTCTGGACCGGTGGCGATACCCACCTTTACAGCAACCATCTGGAGCAGGCTTGCCTGCAGCTGACGCGCGAACCACGTCCGCTGCCGAAGCTGGTGATTAAGCGTAAGCCAGCCTCAATTTTCGACTATCAGTTCGAGGATTTTGAGGTAGAAGGCTACGATCCCCATCCTGCCATCAAGGCCCCTGTGGCAGTCTGATCTGCTCCCGATAGCACCTGAGCCCTGCCGCTGTGCAGGGCTTTTTTTTTGCCTGTCAGGCCACGTTTTTCTGACGCTGCCGCACAAAAAAATGGTTCTCTCTGTAACGGATGAAACACGTCTGTGAGCCCCTCCTGACCGCACAACTGTCACGCTTGTACCGCTGCTGCGCTGACGGCAGAGTGACGTCATGAACAGAGATAATCATCACGGATTTACCCTGCCGGAACTGCTGATCGTCATGCTCATCGCAGGCGTACTGGGCGGCGGGGTGATACAGGGGTGGCAGCACTGGCAGCAGCAGCAGCAGCTGCGCGAAAGTGTGCTGCAGCTGCAGGCGTTTTTGCTGCAGCTGCGTGCGCATGCGGGCTGGCATAATCGCGAGCTAAAGCTCTGGCTGCAGCCGGGTCAGGGGGGCTGTCTCGGTACCGGCCCCGTACCGCCTGCAGGCTGCACGACTCCCTCGCGCTGGTGGTTCACGCCACCGTATGCAGGCATACACCTCAGCGCACTGACGGGCGAACCCGGTTTTTACGGGCGCAGAGACGTAGCGCGCGCCGGTAGCGTGGAAATAACGAGCGCTGCCGGGCGCTGGCGCGCAATCATCTCTGCCCGCGCGCGTGTTCGTCTCTGCCAGCCGGAAGCAGCGACGTGCGGGTAGCTCAGGCCGGGTTCAGCCTGCTGGAAACGCTGATTGCGCTGGCGATAAGCGCCATGCTGATGCTTAGCCTGGGGCGTTTTCTGCCGCTGCTGCTGGAACAGAATCTGCGGCTGCAGCAGCGGGTACAGCTGCAGCAGGAGCTGGAGCAGATAGCCGGCATGCTGGAAAAAGCGCTGCGCCGGGCGGGCTACTGCCGGGGAACCTGCAGCGGTGCGCCACTGACGCTGGCAAACAGCGGCAGCTGTGTGCTGCTGCGCTGGGATGAGAACAGCAACGGTCGCTGGGAGGGAGCGGGGCATAGCGACAGTGATTACTACGGCTATCGTCTGCGTAGCGGGCAGCTGGAGATGCAGCGCGGCGTTGAGGCGTGTCACGGTAGCGGCTGGGAGCGCATCACCGATCCCGCATTTATGCTGCTGGAACGTTTTCAGGTCAGCCGCCAGCAGCGCTACCTGCGGCTGGAGCTGGCGGCACGTGCAGGTCAGCAGCAGGTCACGCTGGTACGCGTTATCGAAGGCATCAATCTGTGAACCAGCGGGGCAACAGTACGCTCGGCATGATCATGATGCTGCTGCTGCTGGGAGGCGTAACGCTGCATGCGACCCGCCAGCAGCTGAGCCGCAGCATGGTGCTGGTTGCCGATACGCAGCACTACTTTCAGCATCACAGCCAGGCGCAGGCGGCGCTGCGCTGGGGAGTGCAGCAGCAGTGGTCGCCGGCTGAAGGCTGGCAGTGTCAGCAGTGGACAACCGCGCAGTGGCAGAGCTGTCTGCTGCGCAGGGAGGAAGGGCATGGCTTGTTATCCGCGCGCCAGGCAGGCAGCGCACTCTGGCTCTACCGCTGGGTTGAACTTCGTGGAGCGCGCGTGCTGGCCTTGCCGCACGGCTGGATTGACTTCTGCCCGCTGGCCGCGCCGGAGGCGTGTCCGGGAGAGGCAGTTACAGCGGGGATTTAGCCTCGCCGAGGCGCTGGTGGGCATGCTGCTGCTGGCGCTGAGCATCTCGACGCTGCTGCACTATCAGCGTGCGCTGACGCTGGGGTTCAGCCAGCAGTGGCAGCAGCGACAGGCGTGGCAGGTTGCGCAGCAGGCGTTGCTGGGTCATGACACAGTGGGCTGGCACACGCAGCGCCAGCAGCAGATTCTGCCAGGTAGCTGCACGCTGGAGCGGGTGACCGTGACCGGCCCGCATCAGCGCACAGCGATGCTGGCACGGCTGAAATGTCACGAAGATGACCAGATTAATAGGCATCTCCGCCGTTTAAGGGTAGAGTGACCAGGCTGTAGGGTACTGCTTTGTTAAAGGAGAATTATGTTCCGGGTTTACCACTCCAATCAGCTCGATCTGTTGAAAAATCTGGCAGGCATCCTGATTGAAAACCAGCCTCTCGCCGATCCTTTTGCGGCTGAACAGGTGCTGGTACAGAGCCCGGGAATGGCGCAGTGGCTGCAGATGGAGCTGGCAAACAGCTTTGGCATTGCCGCAAATATCGATTTCCCACTGCCTGCCACCTTTATCTGGAGCATGTTTGTGAAGGTGCTGCCGGGGATCCCGGAAGAGAGCGCCTTTACTAAAGCCAACATGAGCTGGAAGCTGATGCAGCGCCTGCCGGTGCTGCTGGAGCAGGAGACGTTTCAGTCGCTGCGGCTCTATCTGCAGGATGACGACGACAAGCGTAAGCTCTACCAGCTCAGCACCCGCGTCGCCGACCTCTTTGACCAGTATCTGGTCTATCGTGCTGACTGGCTCAACAGCTGGGAGCATGGTGCACTGATTGAGGGACTGGGTGACGCTCAGCAGTGGCAGGCGGCGCTCTGGCGCGATCTGGTCAGCTTTACGGAAAGCCTCGGTCAGCCGATGTGGCACCGTGCCAATCTGTACGCCCGCTTTATTGAAACGCTGGAACGGGCTGAAAGCACGCCGCCTGGCCTGCCGCCGCGCGTATTTATCTGCGGTATCTCCGCGCTGCCGCCAGTCTACCTGCAGGCGCTTGAAGCGCTGGGCCGCCATATCGATATTCATCTGCTGTTTACTAATCCCTGCCGCCACTACTGGGGGGATATTCAGGATTACGCGTTTCTGGCAAAGCTGCAGAGCCGTCAGCGCCGCCGTCTGCATTCAGAGGAGACGCTGCCGCTGTTTCGCGAACCTGAAGCCGCCTCCACGCTGTTTAACAGCAGCGGTGAACAGCAGCTGACAAACCCGCTGCTCGCCTCCTGGGGAAAGCTGGGACGCGATAACCTGTTTCTGCTCAGCCAGATGGAGTCAGCCGCCAACGATATCGATGCATTTGTCGATCTGCCTGATGACACGCTGCTGCACAACCTGCAGGCTGACCTGCTGAATCTTGACGATCGCGCGGTGATTGGTCTGAGTGCCGGAGAGCTGATGAACAGCGCAGAGAAGCGCCCTCTCGATCCGGCCGATCGCTCCATCACGCTGCAGATCTGTCACAGCGCACAGCGTGAAGTGGAGGTGTTGCAGGATCACCTGCTGGCGATGATGGAGGCCGATCCTGAGCTTAAGCCGCGCGATATCATCGTTATGGTGGCAGACATCGATAGCTATGCGCCCTTTATTCAGGCGGCATTTGCCAGCGCACCGCCGGATCGCTATCTGCCATTTGCCATTTCTGACCGTCGTGCCAGTCAGGCTCATCCGGCCATTCTGGCGCTGCTGAGCCTGCTGACGCTGCCGGAGAGTCGCTTCGCCTCAGAGGAGATCCTTGCGCTGCTGGAGGTGCCGGCGCTGGCGCAGCGTTTTTCCGTGGATGAGAGCGGGTTGCGTCTGCTGCGCCGCTGGGTCATGGAGTCCGGTATTCGCTGGGGGCTGGACGATGCCAGTATTGAAGCGCTGTCGCTGCCGGTTACCGGCCAGCACACCTGGCGTTTTGGCCTGCAGCGTATGCTGCTGGGCTATGCGCTTGAGAGCCGCAACGGTGACTGGCAGGGGATCCTGCCTTACGATGAGTCAAGCGGTCTGATCGCAGAGCTGGCGGGACATCTGGCCGAGCTGCTGATGCGGCTTGATACCTGGCGCAGCCGGCTGGCCGGTGAGCGCACGCTGGCGGAGTGGCTGCCGCTGTGCCGTGAGCTGATTGACAGCTTTTTCAGCGGAGATGCCGAAAGCGAGGCGGCGCTGCTGCTGGTAGAGACGCAGTGGAAAGAGATCATTGAACAGGGTATGGGATCTGCTTATCAGCAGCCGGTGCCGGTGACGCTGCTGCGTGATGAGCTGCGCTCACGTCTCGATCAGCAGCGCATCAGCCAGCGTTTTCTGGCAGGTCCGGTAAACTTCTGTACGCTGATGCCGATGCGCTCAATTCCCTTCAAAATCGTCTGCCTGCTGGGTATGAATGATGGCGTCTACCCGCGCACGCTGGCACCGGTAGGGTTTGACCTGATGCAGCAGCAGACGCGCAAAGGCGACCGCAGCCGGCGCGATGACGATCGCTATCTGTTCCTTGAGGCCCTGATTTCAGCCCAGCAGCAGCTCTATATCAGCTATATCGGCCGGGCGATTCAGGATAACACCGAGCGCTATCCCTCAGTACTGGTCACGGAACTGCTTGATTATCTGGGGCAGAGTTTCTGCCTGCCGGGCGATGAGCAGTGCGAGCCGGACATCAGTGAACAGCATGTACGTGAGCACTTACAAACGTTGCACAGCCGCATGCCATTTGCCGCAGAGAATTTTGCGCCTGACACTCACCGGCAGAGCTTTGCTGCCGAATGGCTGCCGGCGGCTACCGGCCGCGGCGTGGCACAGCCCGACTTCGTGCAGCCGCTGGCGGTGAAAACGCAGGAGATTGTGACGCTGGAACAGCTGCTGCGCTTCTGGCGTCATCCGGTTCGCGCCTGGTTTCAGCAGCGTCTTGGCGTCTCATTCTGGACAGAAGAGAGTGAGTTGCCCGATAGCGAGCCCTTTGCACCTGATAGCCTTGAGCGCTATCAGTTAAACGCGCAGCTGCTCAATGCGCTGGTGAACGGCGAGGATCCGCAGCAGCTCTATGCGCATCATCGCGCAGCAGGTAACCTGCCTTATGGCGCCTTTGGTGAACTTTTCTGGCAGAGCCAGACCGAAGAGATGCAGGAGGTTGCGGCGGAAGTCGCCGGAGAGCGCCTGCCGGCAGAGAGTCAGGAGGTAAATCTGCAGCTCGGTACCGTGCGGCTGACCGGCTGGCTGACGCAGGTGCAGGCTGATGGCCTGCTGCGCTGGCGGCCTGGCGTGCTGAACATGAATGACGGACTGCAGCTGTGGCTGGAGCATCTGGTCTACTGTGCGCTGGGCGGCAGCGGCGTAAGCCGGATGTATGGCCGTAAACAGAGTTGCTGGCGCTTTCATGCCGTAGCCGCCGACCGGGCGCAGTCGCTGCTGGCAGAGTATGCCGCCGCCTGCGAGCAGGGGCTGGCGCAGCCGCTGCTGCTGTTAAACAAAAGCGGCGGCGCCTGGCTGGAGGCGAGCTTCGATCGCAAAAGCGGCCAGCTGCTGGAAGATGACGCCACGCAGAAAAAGGCGCTGAATAAGCTGCTGCAGGCGTGGCAGGGCGGCTATCAGGTGCAGGGGGAGGGCAGCGATCCTTATCTCCAGCGCCTGAATCGCACGCTGAATGAGGAGATGCTGCAGGCGATTATCGCTGCAGCACGGCAGTGGTATCTGCCGGTACGTCTCGCCCATCAGGATGATAAATAGCTGCTAAGCGTCGCGCTTACGCCAGAATAATATGTTGATAAACCTGCGCGGAAAACCAGCCGCAGGGCAGAGTAAGATTAAGGGGTTTACATGCGGATTTACGCACGCTGTATCGGCGCGCTGCTGTCAGGCGCGCTGGCGCTGAATGTTTTTGCCGATACCGGACAGGGCTGGCAGCCGGTTAATGACATTATCCGCAAAAGCGATCGCGATCCGCGCAGCTATCAGGCGATTACCCTGAACAACGGTATGACGGTGCTGCTGGTTTCAGACGCTGAGGCCCCGAAGTCGCTGGCGGCGCTGACGCTGCCGATTGGCTCGCTGGACGATCCCGACCAGCAGCCCGGGCTGGCGCACTATCTGGAGCATATGGTGCTGATGGGCTCAAAACGTTACCCCCAGCCCGATAATCTTGCGGAATTTCTCAAAATGCACGGCGGCAGTCACAACGCCAGCACCGCCTCTTACCGCACCGCATTCTATCTGGAAGTGGAGAACGATGCGCTGCAGCCTGCGGCAGATCGCCTGGCGGATGCGATTGCGGAGCCGCTGCTCGATCCGGTTAACGCCGATCGCGAACGTCACGCCGTCAACGCAGAGCTGACGATGGCGCGCTCGCGGGACGGGCTGCGCATGGCGCAGGTCAGTGCTGAGACGCTGAATCCGCAGCATCCGGGTTCGCGTTTCTCCGGAGGCAACCTGGAGACGCTGAGTGATAAACCGGGCAGCAAACTGCAGCAGGCGCTGCGCGACTTCTACCGTACCCACTATTCTGCCAGCCTGATGAAAGCAGTGATTTACAGCAATAAACCGCTCTCTGAGATGGCGCAGATGGCCGCCGCCACCTTTGGGCGCGTCGCGGCACATCCGGCTAGCGTGCCGGAGATAGATGTACCGGTGGTCACCGGGGCGCAGAAAGGCATCATTATTCACTACGTGCCGGCTCAGCCGCGTAAACAGCTGAAGATTGAGTTTCGGATCGCGAACAACAGCGCCGATTTCCGCAGCAAAACCGATACGCTGATTGGCTATCTGCTGGGTAACCGCAGCGCCAATACGCTGAATGACTGGCTGCAGAAGCAGGGACTGGCCGATGGCGTGACCGCAGGGGCCGATCCGGTCACCGAGCGCAGCAGCGGCGTCTTTGCTATTTCTGTGTCGCTGACGGATAAAGGGCTGACGCAACGCGATGAAGTCGTGGCCGCCATTTTCAGCTACCTCGATATGCTGCGCCGCAACGGCATTGATAAGCGCTATTTTGACGAGGTATCGCATGTGCTGGCGCTTGATTACCGCTATCCGTCAATTACCCGTGATATGGACTACATTCAGTGGCTGGCCGACACCATGCTGCGTGTGCCGGTCGCGCACACGCTGGATGCGCCTTACCTTGCCGATCGCTTCGATCCTGCAGCGGTAGCGGCACGCCTTGGTGAGATGACGCCGCAAAATGCCCGCATCTGGTATATCAGCCCGCAGGAGCCGCACAATCAGCAGGCCTACTTTGTTAATGCGCCGTATCAGGTTGATAAAATCAGCGCCGCGCAGTACAGCGACTGGCAGCAGCGTGCAGCGCATATCACGCTCTCTTTGCCCGCGCTCAATCCCTATATTCCCACTGACTTTTCACTGATTGCACGCGACGGGAAAAACTACACGCATCCGATTGTGCTCAGTAATGACGCGGCAATGCGTATTTTATGGATGCCGAGCCGGTTCTATCCTGACGAGCCAAAAGCGGCGATTACCCTGGCGCTACGCAATAAGGCAGCGATCGGCGACGCGCGTCAGCAGGTGCTGTTTGGTCTGAATGATTATCTCTCCAGCCAGGCGCTGGATGAGCTCAACTCGCAGGCGTCGGTGGGTGGCATCAGTTTCTCCGTGGGAGAAGATGATGGCCTGGTGTTTAACGCCAGCGGATTTACCCAGCGTTTGCCGCAGCTGCTGCAGGAGCTGGTCGCCGGTTACAGCAGCTTCCGTCCGGATGAAGCGCAGCTCGCTCAGGCTAAATCCTGGTATCGCGACCGTCTGGATGCGGCTGAAAAAGGCAAAGCGTTTGAACAGGCGATCCAGCCGATGCAGATGCTGTCGCAGCTGCCCTATACCCAGCGCGACGAACGCCGCCGGTTGCTGCCGGAGATCACGCTGCAGGAGGTGATCGCCTGGCGTGACGCGCTGCTGCATCAGTCGACACCAGAGATGCTGGCGGTGGGTAATCTCTCAGCAAAAGAGACGGAAGCGCTTGGCGTGGCCCTGAAAGCGCAGCTGCAGAGCAGCGGAGAGGCACCGTGGCGCAGTGACTATGTTGTGGTGGATAAACCGATCAAGGCGAACCTGCAGCAGGCGGGAAGCAGCAGCGATTCCGCGCTGGCGGCGCTCTATGTGCCTGTCGGGTATGATGAATATCAGAGCATGGCCGCCAGTACGCTGCTGAGTCAGATTATCCAGCCGTGGTTTTATAACCAGCTGCGCACGGAAGAGCAGCTGGGCTATGCCGTCTTTACCTATCAGATGCCGATAGGCCGCCAGTGGGGCATCGGTTTTCTGCTGCAGAGCAACAGCCGGCAGCCCGCGTTCCTGCTGCAGCGCTTCCAGGCATTCTATCCGCAGGCAGAACAGCGGCTGCGCAGCATGAAGCCCGAGACCTTTGCGCAGTACCAGCAGGCGATGATCAATGAGCTGAAACAGCGTCCTCAGACGCTGGAGGAGGAAGCCAATCGCTACAGTCGTGACTTCAGCCGTCAGAACTATGCGTTCGATACGCGAGAGAAAGTGATTGCGCAGGTGCAGCAGCTGACGCCGGCGCAGCTGGCCACTTTCTTCCGGCAGGCGATCCGGCAGCAGGGAATGGCGATGATTTCCCAGATCAGCGGTACGCAGGAGAGCGCACCGCAGGCAGATTACGCAGCGCTACCTGGCTTTACCACCTGGGCGGCGCTGGCGCAGCTGCAGCAGTCGCTGCCGGTTAAGAGTGATACGCCATGAGTCAGCGTGCTGAATCCCTCAATCCGCTGACGCTGCCGCTGCGCGGCGAGCGCCTGATTGAGGCCTCTGCCGGTACGGGTAAAACCTTTACCATCGGCCTGCTTTATCTGCGTCTGCTGCTGGGGCTGGGCGAAGAGAACGCTTATAGTCGCCCGCTCTCGGTAGAAGAGATTCTGGTGGTGACGTTCACCGAAGCGGCGACGGCAGAGCTGCGCGGTCGTATCCGCGCGAATATCCACGCGCTGCGGCTCGCCTGTATTCGCGGCGTCAGCAGCGATGCGATGCTGACCGCACTGCTGCAGGCGATCCCGCAGCGGGAAGAGGCCGCCTCGCTGCTGCTGGCGGCGGAAAGACAGATGGATGAAGCCGCTATTTTCACCATCCACGGCTTCTGCCAGCGTATGCTCAATCTTAACGCGTTTGAGTCCGGCATGCTGTTTGAACAGCAGCTGATTGAAGATGAGCATCCGCTCCTGCGTCAGGCAACGGCTGATTTCTGGCGGCGTCACTGCTATCCGCTGACGCTGGATATCGCGCGCGTGATTGTCACCGAATGGCTGGGGCCGGAACAGCTGCTGGCTACCCTGCGCCCGTGGCTGCAGGGAGAGTCGCCCTCGCTGCGGCTGCCGCCGGATGACCAGGAGACGCTTGCGTCGCGGCATGCACGTAATATGGCGCGCATCGCGGAGATCAAAGCGCAGTGGCGAACGCTGGGTGATGACGTGCAGACGCTGGTTGAGCAGTCGGGCGTGGATAAGCGCAGCTACAGCAGCAAACATCTGCCCGCCTGGGTCAGTAAAGTGAGCCAGTGGGCCCATAGCGACAGCAGTGATTACCAGGTTCCGCCCGAGCTGGCACGCTTCGGGCAGCGGATACTGGATGAGAAAACCAAAAAAGGCGACGCCCCGCGGCACGCGCTGTTCAGCGCAATTGACGCGTTTCTGGCTGAACCGCTGTCGCTGCGTGATGTGGTCATTGCTCGGGCGCTGACCGAAGTGCGTGAGGCGGTGCATAAACAGAAGCGGCTGCAGGCGCTGCTGGGCTTTGACGATCTGCTGAGCCGGCTTGATGATGCGCTGCAGCAGGCGGGCGGCGCGCAGCTGGCGCAGCTGATCCGGCAGCGCTACCCGGTGGCGCTGATCGATGAATTTCAGGATACCGATCCGCAGCAGTACCGGATTTTCCGTACGCTCTATATGCATCAGCCTGAACATGCGCTACTGCTGATAGGCGATCCCAAACAGGCGATCTACGCTTTCCGCGGGGCGGATATTTTTACCTATATCCGGGCGCGTAATGAAATTGCGGCGCACTATACGCTGGACACTAACTGGCGCTCGTCACCCGCGATGGTAGAGAGCGTAAACCAGCTTTTCTCGCGCTTGCCGGCTCCCTTTCTGTTTGCTGAAATTCCGTTTTTGCCGGTGCAGTTTGCGCCGCCTAACCAGGCGCTGTCGCTAAAGGCAGAGGGCAGAGAGCAGCCCGCGCTGCGCTTCTGGCTGCAGCCCGGCAGCGGTGCCAGCGTCAGCGAATATCAGCAGCAAATGGCAAAGCAGTGCGCAATGGATATCAGCCGCTGGCTGCAGGCGGGGCAGCAGGGCGAGGCGATGCTGGGAAAAGGGCCGGCGCTGCGGCCCGTACAGGCATCGGATATCACGGTGCTGGTGCGCAGCCGCAACGAAGCGAATCAGATCCGCGAAGCGCTGGCGCAGCTCGCGATCCCCTCAGTCTATCTCTCTAACCGCGACAGCGTTTACACGACACCGGAAGCGCGCGAGCTGCTCTGGCTGCTGCGCGCTATTCTGGCTCCGGAACAGGAGCGGATGCTGCGTACGGCGCTGGCGACTTCGCTGTTCGCGCTGGATGCGGCTCAGCTGGATGCGCTCGATCGCGATGCGCGCGGCTGGGACACGCTGGTAGATACCTTTGCGCGCTGGCAGCGCCTCTGGCATCAGCGCGGTGTGTTGCCAATGCTGCGGGAAATTATGCTGGAGCGCCAGCTGGCCGAAAATATGCTGGCGTCGGAAAATGGCGAGCGCCGCCTGACCGATCTGCTGCATCTGGGGGAGCTGCTGCAGGAAGCGGCATCGCAGCTTGACAGCCCGCATGCGCTGGTACGTTATCTGGCACAGCAGATAGCGCGGCCCGACAGTCAGTCGGCCAGCCAGCAGCTGCGACTGGAGAGCGACCGCCATCTGGTGCAGATCGTCACCATCCATAAATCGAAAGGGCTGCAGTATCCGCTGGTCTGGCTGCCGTTTGCAGCCGGGTTCCGTGAAGCAGATATTGCGCTTTACCACGACCGCGATAATTTCAGCGCGGTGCTGGATTTGCAGGGCGATGAGCAGAGCCTGGCGCTGGCGGAACAGGAGCGACTGGCAGAAGATCTTCGCCTGCTTTATGTTGCGCTGACGCGCTCTGTGTATCACTGCAGCATCGGCGTGGCGCCGCTGTTTCGCGGCGCGCGCAAAAAAGAAGGCGAGAGCGACCTGCATAAAAGTGCGCTGGGCTATCTGCTGCAGCGCGGCGAAGCGGCGACGGCAGAGCAGCTCGGCGCGCTGCTGGAAGCGCTGAACGGCGAAGGGTGCGAGGTGGTGATGGCCGATCGTGCTGAAGCCGCACGCTGGCAGGTGCAGGCTGGCGTACGCGACGATCTGCATGCACGCGCGATATCGCGCCAGCTGGCTGAATCGTGGCGCGTGACCAGCTATTCAGGGCTGCAGCAGCACAGCGCGCATCGCCTGCTGGAGGTGGTGCCCCACTTCGACCTGGAAGCGGCGGGTGAAGAGCAGCAGGCGGCGACCGAAGAGGTTGTGCTGACGCCACATCATTTTCCGCGCGGTGCCGCACCGGGTACGTTTCTGCATGAGCTGTTTGAGTCGATCGACTTTACCCAGCCGCCAGGGACGGAGCTGCTGGAGCAGCATCTGCAGCAGAACGGCTACCCGCTGCACTGGCAGCCGGTGCTGAGCAGCTGGATTGAGCGGGTTGTGACTACGCCGCTTAATGCGCAGCAGATCCGGCTGGCTGACGTGGCCGCACGCGACCGCCTGATTGAGATGGAGTTTTATCTGCCTATCAGCGCTCTGCTTACCGCTCCCGCGCTGGACCGGCTGATGCGCCAGCATGACCCGCTCTCTGCGCAGGCGCCCGCACTTAACTTCAGTCAGGTGCAGGGCATGCTCAAAGGCTTTATCGACCTGGTGTTTCGCCGGGACGGAAAATATTACCTGCTGGATTATAAATCCAACTGGCTGGGGGAGAGTCATGAAGCCTATACCCCGGATGCCATGGCACAGGCGATGATTGACCATCGCTACGATTTGCAGTATCAGCTCTATACGCTGGCGCTGCACCGGTTTCTGCAGCACCGGCTGCCCGATTACGACTATGAGCAGCATATGGGCGGCGTGTTTTATCTGTTTTTGCGCGGTATGGATGGCAGTTCGCCTGATAATGGCGTCTTTTTCACCCGTCCTGCCGCTGAATTTGTCACACAACTTGATAGCCTGTTTCGCGGGCAGGGAGAGGATGCATGAGCGATATCACTACGCTATTAAAGCAGGCAACAGAGCTGCGGCTGCTGCGCCCGCTGGACGTGCAGTTTGCTCAGCTGATAGCCACCAGCGATGAACCCGCCCGCTTACTGGCTGCTGCCTGTCTCAGCGCTGAAGCGGGAGAAGGGCATGTCTGCCTGCCGCTGGCCCAGCTTAACCGCGAGCAGCTGTTTCGCGGCCGTCATCCCGAACTGGCGCAGGCGATCTGGCAGGCAGCAGGCGATCCGCACGACTGGCACAGCCTGCTGGCGGGCTGGGATGCGCTCAGCTCCCGCGATCGCGCGGCCCCTGTTGTACTGAGCGACGACCGGCTCTATCTGCATCGCTTATGGCATCATGAAGGTGACGTGGCGCGCTTTTTCCATCCTCAGGCTGCGCCGCAGCCGTTTGCCCCGGAGCAGGTACGCAGCGTGCTGGATGCGTTGTTTGGCACCGCGCCGGATGACTGGCAGAAGATTGCCGCTGCTGTCGCATTAACGCAGAAGACCGCGGTGATTTCCGGCGGGCCGGGCACCGGCAAAACCACCACCGTGGCAAAACTGCTGGCGGCGCTGATCCGCCTGAGCGACGGCGCGCTGCGCATTCAGCTGGCGGCCCCAACCGGCAAAGCGGCGGCGCGCCTGACGGAGTCACTGGGAAAAGCGCTGCAGCAGCTGGCGGTCAGCGAGCAGGAGCGCCAGCGCTTTCCGGAGGAGGCCACCACGCTGCATCGCCTGCTGGGCGCACAGCCTGAAACGCAGCGTTTGCGTCACCATGCCGGTAATCCGCTGCATCTCGATGTGCTGGTGGTGGATGAAGCTTCCATGGTGGATCTCGGCATGATGGCCAGCCTGATTGCCGCGCTGCCATCGCAGGCGCGGGTAATTTTTCTCGGCGACCGCGACCAGCTTGCCTCCGTAGAGGCGGGAGCGGTACTGGGCGATATCTGTCGCTGTGCGGAGGCGGGCTACAGTCCGGTGCGCGCCACGCAGCTGACGCTGATGACCGGCTGTGAGATCGGCGGCAGTAATGAAACCGCAGCACCCGCGGTGCGCGATGCGATCTGCCTGCTGCGTAAAAGCTACCGTTTTGATGCCGGCTCCGGCATCGGCCAGCTGGCAGCAGCCGTTAACGCCGGTGATGCGCAGGCGGTGGAGCGCGCCTTTCAGAGCAATTTCAGCGATATTGCGCGTGCGCCGCTAAACAGCGGTGAAGCGTATCAGCGAATGCTGAATGAGATTGGTGCTGGTTATCGGGACTTTCTGCAGCAGGTAGCTGAGGATGCCGCGCCGGCTGATATCCTCGCCTCTTTCGGCCGCTATCAGCTGCTGTGCGCGCTGCGCGAAGGGCCGTTTGGCGTGGAAGGACTCAATCAGCGTATTGAGCAGAAGCTGATACAGCTGCAGCTGATCCGTCGCCCCGCAGGCGGCAGCCGCTGGTATCCGGGACGGCCGGTAATGGTCACGCGCAATGACAGCGCGCTGGGCCTGTTTAACGGCGATATCGGTATCACGCTGACAGACGAGGAGGGCGTGCTGAAGGTCTTCTTCCCGCTGCCGGACGGGACCATCAAAGCAGTCCAGCCGAGCCGACTGCCGGCACACGATACCGCCTGGGCCATGACGGTGCACAAGTCGCAGGGTTCGGAGTTTGAGCACACCGCGCTGGTGATGCCGGCCCAGTTTTTACCGGTGCTGACGCGGGAGTTAATTTATACCGCGATTACGCGTGCCCGCAGGCAGCTGACGCTCTACAGTGATGAAAACATTTTCCGTCGCGCAGTCCAGCTGCGCACGCAGCGCCGCAGCGGCCTGCTGTCACGGCTTGGCGCGACGTCTGACGCGTAAAGCTTCGTACAGGATAATCGCGCCCCTACGTGCTCCTGTAGGGGCCGCATTAATGCGGCCCTGGGGGAAAATAACGCGGCCCGGAATTTCCCGTGCGGCCAGGGCGCCATAAATGGCGCCCCTACAGGATCACGCAGGGGCCGCATTTATGCGGCCCTGGAATACGTGGCTTATTTTAAATCTGCCATCAGTACCTTTGAACGACGCTGATAGTTATACATCTGCTGCTTGCTCTCTGGCAGCGACTCAATATCTACTGGCGTAAAGCCCCGCTCCTGAAACCAGTGAATGCTGCGTGTGGTGAGCACAAACAGCTTTTTTAGCCCCATCTGCCGCGCCTGTAGCGCCACGCGATCCAGCAGCAGCTCGCCGCGCGATGAGCTGCGATAGTCGGGATGTACTGCCACACACGCCATTTCGCCAATCTGCTCATCCGGGAACGGGTAGAGCGCGGCACAGGCGATGGTCATATTATCGCGCTGGATGATGGTAAACTTATCGATCTCCATCTCCAGCTGTTCACGCGAGCGCCGTACCAGAATACCCTGCTGCTCCAGCGGACGGATCAGTTCCAGGATGCCGCCAATATCGTTGATGTTGGCGCGCCGGATCTGCTCGGCAGATTCCATAACAATCTGTGTACCGATACCGTCGCGTGAGAAGAGCTCCTGCAGCAGTGCGCCATCCTCCTGATAGCTGATCAGATGGCTGCGGCGCACGCCGCTGCGACACGCTTTCACCGCGCCGCGCAGAAAGCGCACCGTACCGGACAGAAAATCGCCGTCGCTCTCCATCTCATCAATGCGCGCCTGCGCATCACCGGGAAACAGCTCTGAAATAATTGTGCCAGCGCGATCGGTCACGCCCTGCTCGGAGCAGAAGCCAATCATCTTCTCTGCCTTGAGCTTGATGGCGAGCTGCGTGGCAACCTCTTCTGAGGTGAGATTAAAGCTTTCGCCGGTTACAGAGACGGCGACCGGGCCGAGCAGTACAATCGCGTTATTATCCAGCTGGCGGTGAATCGCCTCTTCATCAATACGGCGAATGCGTCCGCTGTGACAGTAGTCAACGCCATCATCCACGCCCAGCGGCTGGGCAATGATAAAGTTACCGCTGACGACATTAATATGCGCGCCCTGCAGCGGCGTGTTGTTAAGGCTCATCGACAAACGCGCCGTAATATCAAGCTGCAGACGGCCCGCCGCCTGCTTTACCAGCTCCAGCGATTGCGCATCGGTCACGCGGGTGTGTTTGTGATAGAGAGGCTCCAGCTGCTGCTGCGCCATGCTGGCATCAATCTGCGGACGTGCGCCATAGACCACCACCAGACGGATGCCCAGGCTATGCAGCAGGCCAATATCGTTAACGATACTGGAGAAGTTTTCATGCTCAATGGCTTCGCCGCCCAGCATGATGACAAACGTCTTGTTGCGATGGGCATTAATATAGGGAACGGTATGGCGAAAACCCTGAACCAGCTCGGTACTGCGTTCCTTCACGGTGCACCCTCTGTGAATGGTTATTCGTAATTAGTGTATTTTTATTCTGTTTTTCGCCGTATTGCAAGCGTTGCGCCTGACGTTACTTTACGATTTTTCAGATGCATCCGTTGATAACAGCCTGCATTATCTGGCTTTTCCGACGAGACAAGCGTTGCCAGATTGGATAAAGTTTTCGCTTTCTGAGCGTCGGCTGACGCAGATTTATCCATAACACAGTAGTTGGAGTGGCATGTCCCAGGCTTTTTCCCGAAGACGGTTATTACAAGGTGCCGGTGCGCTATGGCTACTTAGCGTAACGCGTACCGGGCTGGCAGCGAGTCAGCACATTGTTGCGGTACGCATCTGGCCTTCATCAACGTACTCCCGCGTCACGCTGGAGTCGAATATCCCGCTGCACTACAAGCAGTTTGCGTTGAGCAACCCTGAACGCCTGGTCATTGATATCAAAAATCTGCATATCAATCCGGCGCTGAAAGGCATCAATAAGCTGGTGCGCACAGACGATCCCTTTATCAAAACGGCCCGGGTCGGGCAGTTTGATCCGCACACGGTGCGGATTGTGCTGGAGCTGAAGCGTAACGTCGCACCAAAAACCTTTACCCTGGCGCCCGTGGCCGGTATCAAAAACCGGCTGGTGGTGGATCTGTATCCCAGTCAGGCATCGCACGCCGACGATCCGCTGCTGGCGCTGCTCAACGATTACAACAAAGGCGATCTGGAGCGCGATCAGCCTGCGCAGGCACCGTTGCCGGGTAAGGCGGGGCGCGATCGTCCGATCATTATCATGATCGATCCCGGACACGGCGGCGAAGATCCCGGTGCGCACGGCAAATACAAAACGCGTGAAAAGGATATTGTGCTGAAGATTGGTCGCTACCTGCGGGCATTGATCGATAAAGAGCACAATATGAAAGCCTACATGACGCGTAACGAAGATGTGTTTATTCCACTGCGCGTGCGGGTGGCAAAAGCGCGCAAGCAGCGTGCCGATCTGTTTGTTTCGATTCATGCCGATGCGTTTACCAGCCGGGCAGCGCGTGGCTCTTCGGTATTCGCGCTCTCCACGCGCGGCGCGACCTCTGCCGCAGCCCGTTTCCTGGCACAGACGCAGAACGAAGCCGATCTGATTGGCGGCGTCAGCATGAGCGGCGATCGCTATCTCGACCACACGATGTTCGATATGGTGCAGCGTCAGACCATCAGTGACAGCCTGAAATTTGGCAAAGAGGTACTGGCGCGCATGGGGCACATCAACCATCTGCATAAGCGTACGGTTGATCAGGCGGGTTTTGCCGTGCTGAAAGCGCCCGATATCCCGTCAATTCTGGTTGAGACGGCGTTTATCAGTAACGTGGAGGAGGAGCGCAAGCTGCGAACCGCACGCTATCAGCATCAGGTGGCCGAAGCGATTTTTCACGGTATCAAAGCCTATTTTGATAAAGGCGGCGTGCTGGCACGGCGGTAAGGGCAGGGCGGCAGCGATGCCGCTTTTTTCCGGCGGCAGAAACAAAAAAACACCCGTTAAGGTGTTTTATGTTTCTTCATCAGAAGAATTGGTTGCGGGGGCCGGATTCGAACCGACGACCTTCGGGTTATGAGCCCGACGAGCTACCAGGCTGCTCCACCCCGCGTCCGTCTGTCGCACTGAGCGACGTTTCACATTGTATTCTTCTTAAGACAATTGGTTGCGGAGGCCGGATTTGAACCGACGACCTTCGGGTTATGAGCCCGACGAGCTACCAGGCTGCTCCACCCCGCGTCCGTCTGTCGCCTGAGCGACACTTCATATTGTCTTTTCATTAAGAAGAATTGGTTGCGGGGGCCGGATTTGAACCGACGACCTTCGGGTTATGAGCCCGACGAGCTACCAGGCTGCTCCACCCCGCGTCCGTGGATGCGCACTATACACCTGGCGCGTGACGATGCAACCCCTTTTTGCGCTTAACGGGTGAAATCCATAAGCAGTTGCTGAATAATGTCGCATCCGGATGAAAAAACGTACAGATGTGAAGGCGGTGGCGGGTGGCAGATTTCATTATGACCAGGGCTTTGCTATCGTCGCCGGGCGAACAACCGACAACAAGAGAGAGTCATGAACGGACACCGGGTAAAGTATGCACTCACTGGCGCATTTCTGGCGCTATTAGCGGGTTGTAGCTCAAAGCCGACCGATCGCGGTCAGCAATATATTGATGGCAAGCTGGAGCAACCGCTCGGGCTGGTTAATGAGCCTAATGCCAAAGGGCGTCCGGTTAACGGGCAGGATTTCGGCCTGCAGGTGCAGCAGATTCAGTCCGCTTCCTCGCGTCTGTTCAGCCGTAATAATGACACCTACAGCGCTATCCAGAACTGGCTGCTTTCGGGTGCGGATACGCGTCAGCTGCGTCAGTTCGGCCTGAATGCGTTTCAGATGGAAGGCACCGACAATTATGGCAACGTGCAGTTTACCGGTTACTACACGCCGGTAGTGGAAGCGCGTTACACCCGGCAGGGCGAGTTTCAGTATCCTATTTACCGCATGCCGCCGCGCCCGCGCGGGGCGAAGCTGCCGAGCCGCGCCGGCATTTATAGCGGCGCGCTCGATGAGCGCTACGTTATCGCCTGGAGCAACTCGCTGATCGACAACTTTATGATGGATGTGCAGGGCAGCGGCTACGTCGATTTTGGGGACGGACGTCCGCTGCGCTTCTTTGGCTACGGCGGTAAAAATGGCTGGGCTTATCACAGCATCGGTAAAGAGCTGATCGATCGCGGTGAAGTCAAACGCGAAGATATGTCGATGCAGGCCATCCGGCAGTGGGCTGAGGAGCATTCACCGCAGGAAGTGCGTGATGTGCTGGAGACCAACCAGTCCTTTGTATTCTTTAAACCTGAAGAGTACGTGCCGGTGCGGGGTGCCAGCGCAGTTCCGCTGATTGCCAAAGCGTCGGTTGCCTCGGACCGCTCTCTGATCCCGGCGGGCACGGCACTGCTGGCGGAAGTACCGCAGCTGAATGCAAAAGGTAAGTTCAACGGTAAGTATGAAATGCGTCTGATGGTGGCGCTGGACGTCGGTGGCGCAATCAAAGGCCAGCACTTTGATATCTATCAGGGCGTAGGCCCGGACGCCGCACATCTGGCTGGCTTCTATAACCACTACGGCCGCGTCTGGGTACTGAAGACGGCTCCCGGTGCCGGACAGCCGCTGTTCAGCACTGCGCAAAACGGCAATAACGGTTCACTGCTGACCGGTGCAAATTGATACACTGACAGCCAGCTCTCTGCAGGAGAGTACATTATCGGGTGCGCCACGCGGCGCACCGCATTCCGGAGTAAAGGTCAGATATGAAAGTGGTAAGCGACGCCTGGCGACAGCGCTTTGGCGGAACGGCGCGTCTTTATGGACAGGAGGCGCTGCAGCAGTTTGCAGAGGCGCATTTCTGCGTAATTGGTATTGGCGGCGTAGGCTCCTGGGCCGCTGAAGCGCTGGCGCGTACCGGCATCGGACACATTACGCTGATCGATATGGATGATGTCTGTATTACCAATACCAACCGGCAGATCCATGCGCAGCAGGGCAATGTCGGTCAGGCAAAAACGGAAGTCATGGCCGCCCGTATCCGCGCCATCAATCCGGAGTGCATTGTCACCTGCATTGACGACTTTATCACGCCGCAAAACACCGCCGAATTGCTCTCTGCCGGGTTTGACTATGTGATTGATGCCATCGACAGCGTGCGGCCGAAAGCGGCGCTGATTGCCTGGTGCCGGCGTAATAAAGTCCCGCTTATTACCACCGGCGGGGCAGGCGGACAGATCGATCCCACGCAGATTCAGGTCAGCGATTTGGCGAAAACCATCCAGGATCCGCTGGCGGCTAAACTGCGCGAGCGCCTGAAAAGTGATTTTGGCGTGGTAAAAAACAGTAAGGGCAAACTGGGCATCGACTGCGTGTTTTCCACTGAAGCGCTGGTCTATCCGCAGCCCGACGGCAGCGTATGCGCCTCGCGCAGCACGGCAGAAGGCCCGAAGCGGATGGATTGCGCTGCAGGCTTCGGGGCGGCAACCATGGTGACCGCCACGTTTGGATTTATCGCCGTATCGCACGCGCTGAAGAAGTTTCAGGCGCGCAGGGCGCGTCAGGCTGCCTGACGCGCCGCGCGCATTACCGCCTCTGCCAGCGCCTGCAGGCCGCTGCTGCGTGACGCGCTCAGCTGCGCGCGCAGTCCCAGCGTATCAAACAGCGCCAGCGGATCCTGCGCCAGCAGCTGTGCCGGGGTTTTTCCTTCGGTGGCGGTCAGCAGCACGGCCAGCAGGCCACGCACAATCCGCCCCTCACTGTCGCCATAAAAATGCAGCGTGCCGTCAGGCAGCTGCTGGCTGCTGAGCCAGACGCGGTTTTCGCAGCCGCTCAGCTCGATCTCCGCACACTTCAGTTCTTCCGGCAGCGCCGGCAGCTGACGGCTGAGCTGAATCAGCTGCCGGTAGCGATCTTCCCACTGCTGAAAGAGGGCAAACGTGTCGGTCAGCCCCTGAGCGGTGATCGTATGGCCAAAGGGGTGGGGAGCGAGCAGGGTTGTCATGAGATTATTCACCTAAAAGGTTCACGGCGCAGTGCATGGCGCGCACCAGCGCATCCACATCCTGCAGGTTATTATAAGGCGCGAACGAGACGCGCAGCGTACCGCTGACGCCCAGAGCTGCCATCAGCGGCTGCGCGCAGTGCTGCCCGGCACGCAGCGCAATGCCCTGTTCAGCCAGCAGCGTGACGATATCGCTGTGATGGATCCCCGCAATATCAAAGGCAAGCAGGCTGGAAGAGCCGCAGCGGAAGCTGCGAAAGCCGGGCAGCGCGCTTAGCTGCTCTTCGGCCAGGCAGGCGAGCTGCTGACTCCACATCTCCGCTTTTTCCTGATGATGGTGCGACAGCCAGTTCAGCGCCGCGCTGAGGCCCACCACACCTGCCACGTTGGGCGTTCCGGCCTCAAAGCGCCACGGTACCGGCTGCGGCGTAAATCCGCTGAAGTCAACCTGCGTCAGCATTTTGCCGCCGCCCTGCCACGGCTGCATCGACTCCAGCAACTCTGCTTTGCCATACAGCACGCCAATGCCCATCGGACCATAAAGTTTGTGGCCGGAAAACGCATAGAAGTCGATATCCAGCGCCTGCACGTCAGGCGGGCAGTGCACCACGCCCTGCGCGCCATCCACCATGACCTTTGCACCCGCCTCATGCGCCAGCGCGATAGCCTGCGCCAGATCCGGACAGCCGCCGGTGACGTTTGACATCTGGCTCACGGCCAGCAGGCGGGTGCGCGTGTTGATCAGCTCCGGCAGCAGGGCAATGTCGGGTCGGCGATCGGCTCCCAGCGGCCATTTCACTACCGTGGCGCCGCTTGCCTGAGCCACCATCAGCCACGGCACCAGGTTAGCGTGATGCTCCGCCTCGCTGACGATGATTTCATCACCCGGCTGCAGGCGCGGTGCCAGCCAGCTGTACGCCACCAGATTGATCGCCTCAGTGGTGCCGCGCGTCCAGACAATCTGCCGATCGTCAGCGGCATTCAGCCACTGTGCGACCGCGCCGCGCGCCTGTTCATACTGTGCCGTCAGCGCACGCGCCGCAGCAAACTGGCTGCGGTGCACGGTGCCGGCACTGAGCGAATAGAACTGTGCGGTGGCATCAATGACCGCCTGCGGCTTGAGCGCCGTGGCGGCGCTGTCAAGATAGACGCCGGCATCGTTTAGCGCAGGAAACTGCTGACGAAAAGCGCCAGGAGAGAAGATGGTCATATCGGGCCCACTCCGGTGATTTAGGGCCAGCCGTAACAGCAGGCTGCAGGCTGGCAAAGCTGTAAAAGCGCGTTATGCTCATTATGGCAAGGTTTGAACCGAAACCCGCATAACCCGTTCGCCATTTTCAGCCGTGCTTTCAGGCTGATGGCGCAATGTCGTGGCTGCGGGCGGTTTAATGCAATCAATCTGCAAGGAGATAGAAGATGAACAAACTTACCGCAGTGCTGGCTGTCTGCACCATGGCATTTACCCTGGCGGCCTGTTCCAGCAACTATGTTATGCACACGAACGATGGCCGCACGATTGTCGCTGACGGCAAGCCAAAAGTTGATGATGATACCGGTATGATCAGCTATAAAGATGCCAATGGCAATGAGCAGCAGATTAACCGCTCTGATGTGAAAGAGATGGTTGAGATGGGGCAGTAAAATTACGCAAAAAAAAGCACCGCAATTTGCGGTGCTACATAAAATCACTTTGGACAGACAGGGTAAATCTCAGGAATTAAAAGTTTGATCTGCAAGATTCAGATCAAAAAATGCAAACACAACATCACGACCACAAGCCAAAAGCTCTCCAAAAGTCTGCGATCTCTCGCACGTTTTCAGAAAACTTTTCGTTCCGGCTCTGGAAGTGCGGCAACTATAGGTATTTGCTGGAGCTTCCTCAACGGACAAATTATAATGTCTCGGATTAAAAAATCTAATAGCTGACGACGTTGTATAAGTTGCAGTTTTACACTATGAATCCATCTGTGGAAAACCATGTCTAAACGCCTTCCGCCGCTCAATGCTTTACGTGTTTTTGACGCGGCTGCCCGCTATCTGAGCTTTACCAAAGCCGCTGAAGAGCTGTTTGTGACCCAGGCGGCGGTGAGCCATCAGATCAAGTCGCTTGAGGATTTTCTCGGGCTCAAGCTGTTCCGCCGCCGCAACCGCTCGCTGCTGCTGACGGAAGAGGGGCAGAGTTACTATCTCGATATCAAAGAGATTTTTTCAGCGCTTAACGATGCGACCCGCAAGCTGCAGGCGCGCAGCGCTAAAGGGGCGCTCACGGTCAGCCTGCTGCCGAGCTTTGCGATTCAGTGGCTGGTTCCGCGTCTCTCCAGCTTTAATATGGCTTATCCGGGAATCGACGTGCGTATTCAGGCGGTAGACCGTGAAGAGGAGAAGCTGGCAGACGATGTTGACGTCGCTATCTTCTATGGCCGGGGCAACTGGCCAGGCCTGCGGGTGGATAAGCTCTACGCTGAATATCTGCTGCCGGTCTGCTCACCGCTGCTGCTCTCCGGCGATAATCCGCTGAAATCGCCCGCCGATCTGGCGCACTTTACGCTGCTGCATGATGCGTCGCGTCGTGACTGGCAGGCCTACACCCGCCAGCTGGGACTGCAGCATATCAATGTGCAACAGGGGCCTATTTTCAGCCACAGTGCCATGGTATTGCAGGCAGCGATCCACGGGCAGGGTGTGGCGCTGGCGAACAACGTGATGGCAGAGAGTGAGATCGAAGCAGGGCGCCTGGTCTGCCCGTTCAATGATGTGCTGGTAAGTAAAAACGCTTTTTATCTGGTTTGTCATGACAGTCAGGCAGAACTGGGTAAAATAGCCGCCTTTCGTCAGTGGATTCTGGAAAAAGCCGCTACCGAACAGGAAAAATTCCGTTTTCGCTACGATCACTAAGTTACCGTTCGCTGCACAGTGATGTGCGGCGGGACCATGAGGATAGATCGATGTCCAGTCGTGCCATGTTTATATTTGCAGCCATCAGCGGCTTCGTGCTGGTGGCGTTTGGTGCGTTTGGCGCGCACGTATTAAGTAAATCGCTGGGGCCATCTGAAATGGCGTGGATCCATACCGGCCTGGAGTATCAGGCTTACCACACGCTGGCGGTAATGGGACTGGGTGCCGCGATGCTGCGACGCGCTAATATCTGGTTTTACTGGAGCAGCGCAGCGATGGCGCTGGGTACCGTTCTTTTCAGCGGCAGTCTCTATTGCCTGGCGCTGTCGCACCTGCAGTTCTGGGTGTTTGTTACGCCGGCGGGAGGATTTTGCTTCCTGATCGGCTGGTTTTTGATGTTGATTGGCGCGCTGCGTCTGAAAACAAAGGCAGAACGCCATGAATAAAGTATTACTCTATTGTCGTCCCGGATTTGAAAAAGAGTGCGCGGCTGAAATCAGCGCTAAAGCAGCAGAGCGGGAAATTTACGGCTTTCCGCGGGTAAAAGAAGAAGCGGGCTACGTGCTGTTTGAGTGCTATCAGCCAGAAGATGCAGAGAAGCTGCTGCGCTCACTGCCGTTTGCTGAACTGATTTTTGCCCGGCAGATGCTGGTTGTCGGCGAGCTGCTGCGCGATTTACCTCCCGAAGATCGCATTACTCCCATTACCGGCATGCTGACCGGAGTGGTGGAGAAAGGGGGAGAGCTGCGGGTCGAGGTTCCGGATACCAACGAAGCCAAAGAGCTGACTAAATTTTGCCGCAAGCTGACGGTGCCGCTGCGCGCCAGCCTGCGTGCCAGCAATATCCTGCTCAATTATGAGAGTCCTAAGCGGCCGGTGGTGCACGTGTTTTTTATCGCTCCGGGCACCTGCTATGTAGGTTATTCGCTGCCGGAAAATAATTCGCCATTCTATATGGGGATCCCGCGACTGAAGTTTCCTTCTGACGCTCCCAGCCGCTCAACGCTCAAACTGGAAGAGGCGTTTCATGTGTTTGTGCCGGCCGATGAGTGGGACGAACGCCTGGGAAGCGGCATGCATGCGGTCGATCTGGGCGCCTGCCCGGGCGGCTGGACCTATCAGCTGGTGAAGCGCAGCATGTGGGTCTACGCGGTTGATAACGGCCCGATGGCACCGAGCCTGATGGATACCGGACAGGTTACCCACTGTCGTGAGGATGGTTTTAAATTTCGCCCGCCGCGCAGCAATATCAGCTGGCTGGTATGCGATATGGTAGAAAAACCGGTGCGCGTGGCCACGTTAATGACTGAGTGGCTGGTAAACGGCTGGTGTCGTGAAGCGATTTTCAACCTCAAGCTGCCGATGAAAAAGCGCTATGAAGAGGTCACGCAGAATCTGGCGATGATGGATGAAGCGTTAAAAGCGCAGGGTATCAACGCCCAGATTCAGGCGCGTCAGCTGTATCACGATCGTGAAGAGGTAACGGTACACGTCCGGCGTATCTGGGCTGCTGCAGGCGGTCGCCGCGACGAACGCTGATCTGTCAGCAACGGGCGCCATTAATGGCGCCCCTACGATGATTGTAGGGGACGCATTTATGCGTCCCTGACGTATTTATGCGTCCCTGGCGTACCGCGATTTATCCTGCCTGATAGCGCAGCGTATTAAGGTTGCCCTGCAGCACTAAATCGCGTTTCAGCGTGGCAACCTGGCGGCAGATCGTGGCTGTTTCATGCTGGGCGTGTAATTTACTCTGCCACTTTGCCGGCACCTGATCCCACTGCTGATAAATCGCCTCCAGTGAACCAAACTGCGCCAGCAGCTCGCGTGCGCTTTTCGGGCCGATACCGGAGACGCCCGGAATTTTACTGCTGCTGATGCCGCATAAACCCCAGTAATCCGGCAGCTGTTCCGGGGCAACGCCAAATTCCTGTGCGATAAACGGCACATCAAGCCAGCGCTTCTGAAAATAGTCGCGAATGCGGATAGCGGGCGCCAGCAGCTGACAATATCCCTTATCGGTGGAAACGATGGTGGCCTGATGCCCGGCATCCGCCATTTTCACTGCCAGAGTAGCGGCCAGATCGTCTGCTTCATCGTCCCCGGCGATCCAGCAGCTGACGCCTGCGGTGCGAAAAGCCTCCTGCAGCAGCGGCAGCTCCTGTTGCAGATCCTCTGGCATTGGCGGTCGCCCCGCTTTGTAATCCGGCAGCAGCGCATGACGCCAGCCGGGCTGGCGCTCCGGACTGTCAAATACCGCCACCGCGTGGGTCGGGCGTGTATGACCAAGCAGCTGATGCAGCGCCGCAACACAGGCGTCGCGGCAGGGAGAGCCCTGAACGGCATGCAGGCGACGAATGAGATTCAGCGCATCAATAATTAATAAATGTAGTGCCATAAAAGCGATAAGCGGCAGCCCGCAGGCTGCCTTCCTGAAGGGTTATTTGATGATTTCGTAGCAGGGGATATAGGCACTGCCCGGTAGTTTCATACGCTGCTGCGCCACAAAGCCCTGCAGCAGTTCATCCATGCGATGCATCAGATCGGCGTCGCCGCGCAGCTGATAAGGGCCGCGTTCACGGATCTCCCGGATACCGATTTCTTTTACGTTTCCGGCCACGATCCCGGAGAAGGCGCGGCGCAAATCAGCCGCCAGTTTTTCCGCCGGCTGATTCGGAAACAGGTTGAGATTTGCCATGTTTTCGTGGGTCGGCAGGAAAGGCACCTGCAGATCCGGCGCAATACGGATAGACCAGTTAAAGCTGTAAGCGTCACCGGTTTCGCGACGATGCTCTTTTACCTGCGGCATCGCTTTTTTCATCTGGCGCGCCACTTCAGCGGCATCATCAATAATGATCGTATAGTGTTTGCGCGCCTGCTCGCCCAGCGTATTGACGATGAAATCATCGAGCACGCGGAAATAGTCAGCGCTCTCTTTAGGGCCGGTGAGGATCAGCGGCAGCACCTGCTCGCTGTTTTGCGGATTCATCAGAATACCAAGCAGGTAAAGGAACTCTTCAGCGGTGCCGACACCACCCGGGAAGATCACGATGCCATGCGCGATGCGGACAAAGGCCTCAAGGCGTTTTTCGATATCGGGCATAATGATGAGTTCGTTAACCAGCGGGTTAGGCGGTTCAGCGGCGATAATGGAAGGCTCAGTCAGGCCGATAAAGCGGCTGTCATGATAGCGCTGCTGCGCATGACCTACCGCCGCGCCTTTCATTGGCGCTTCCATTACGCCAGGGCCACAGCCGGTGCAGATATTCAGCTCGCGCAGCCCCATCTGCGTACCAACATTACGGCAATACTGGTACTCCACCGCGTTGATAGAGTGTCCGCCCCAGCAAACCACGGTATTAGGATACTCCCCGACGTGCAGCGCGCGCGCGTTACGCAGTATCGAGAAAACCTGATTGGTGATATGCGCAGAGTCGTCAGCCTGACCCGCGAGGCGCTCTGGCAGAGCAAGCTGGCCGTTAACAAACAGAATATCGCGCAGCACGGCAAACAGGTTGGCCTGCAGTGAGCGGATGATACGCCCATCCACAAAGGCCTCTTCCGGCGGATTGATCAGCTCCAGCTTAACGCCGCGCTCGCGGCGCAGGACGTTAATAGCGAAATTTTCAAAACGCGAGAGCAGCTCATGACTGCTGTCTGTCTGGCTGCCGGAGTTAAGCACTGCAAGGGAACAGTTACGAAAAAGCTGGTAGAGATCGCTGCTGGCGGTCTGCTTCAGCATGTCGACTTCCAGCTGTGAGAGCAGATCCATTGAGCCAAGCGGGCTGATATGTGTAATCAAAAGAACTCCTTTACACGCTATAGCGTGACTGATGACACTGCGCTTAACCTGCTGAGCGCAGTGACGAAAATCCCTGGTCGCATACGCTTTACGCTTAACGCCGCAGACAGATTAACGCTCCCGGTTGTGATTGCTCAAGAGGAACCGCGCATCCCTGCTACGGCCTGCGAGGTGCCTCGCAATCTGTTACTGGCGTGCCAGACGCGAAAAGCCGGGCGTGAAGGGAACATTGCTGCGCCACGGGTTGATATCCAGACCGCCGCGGCGGGTGTAGCGCGCATAAACGGTTAACGCCTCTGGCTGGCAGAAACGCTGCACGTCGTTGAAAATGCGCTCCACGCACTGCTCATGAAACTCATTGTGCTGGCGGAAAGAGATCAGATAGCGCAGCAGCGCCTCGCGGTCGATACGCGGGCCTTTATAACGAATCATCACCGATCCCCAGTCGGGCTGATTGGTGATCAGACAGTTGGACTTCAGCAGGTGGCTTACCAGCGTCTCATCTACGATTTCATTGCCCGCGGCGTGCGCAAGGTGTCCGGCATCAAAACCGTAATCGCTGATGCTGATATCCTGTTCATCGATAACGCTGCCGCTGAACTGTCCGATAGGCTGGCTTTCCAGCTCGCTCAGGCGAAACAGCGCCACGCTGACGTTGCCGCTGGCGCAGGCGCGCAGATCGCGTTCCAGCGTCTGACGCACGTCGCCCCAGTCTGCGAAACGGGTCTGATTAAAGCTGTTCAGGTAGAGCTTAAAGCTTTTCGACTCAATCAGATTTACGCTGTCAGCATCCAGCACCACTTCGCCAATCGCGACCTGCGGGACACCTTTGCTGTTTAGCCATGAAAGCTCATACAGGGTCCAGATATCTGCGCCGTGAAACGGCAGATTATCCGGAAAAAGATTGAGCGGTTCCCGGTTCAGACTGCGCGGCACAGATTGCAGCAGCGTGTTATCGTACTCATCTACATAGGCGACAGATTTGCCCAGGGTCAGGCCGCTTAAGGCCGGGTTTGGGTATTCAGAAGACATAATGGTTACCACAAGGTGAATCAAAGTGGCTAAGTGTAACCGATCACCAGCGAGAAGATGAATGATGCAGCCCACCGCCAGCGCACTGTGTGCGTTTACCACCCGTTATATCGATCTCTGGCAGCAGCAACAGGGACACTATCCTGCCAGTAGCGATCTGGCAGGGATCCCTTCGCCCTGTATCATCAACACCGTTGATGACCGCGTTCTCTGGCAGCCGCAGCCTTTTTCGCCATCGTCAGGGCTGGATGCGGTGGAGCGGGCGCTGGATATTCAGCTCCAGCCTGATATCACTGCGTTTTACACTACCCAGTTTGCCGGCGATATGCATGCCCGCCTGCAGCAGCGCAGGTTAACGCTGCTGCAGGTATGGAGCGAAGAGGACTTTATCCGGCTACAGGAGAATCTGATTGGTCATCTGATTATGAAACGGCGTCAGAAACAGAGTCCGACGCTGTTTATTGCTACTACTGATTCAGAGCAGGAGATGGTGGCGGTGTGTAATCTTACCGGTGAAGTCATTCTGGAGGAGCCTGGACGTAACAAACGTGAAATTCTTTCACCTTCTGTCCGGACATTTCTCGATGATATACAACCTGTTATCGGTCCGATGGAGTGATAACCGAAGCGCTATGTAAGAGATCTCTTACAAAATCTGTGCGAGATCGACATTTTGTGAGTGAACCTTTCAGAAAAGCTAAATGTAAAGATATTGTGAATCATAGAGTTATGGTATCAGTCTGAAAATTGAGACAATACTTGATCGATTAATGACTCATGCTTACTTGTTATTGTGGCGATTTTTGAGAGAATACCCACCGTTAGCAGGACGCTATGGACAGAGCGACGTTCAGGAGAATGTCAGCCAGGAGGCGGGAACGTAACGGAGTTTACGTCACAGGGAAGGCTTCAGGACGGAGCAGGACACTCAGGAATGAGTAAGGGACACCTCCAGGATGGAGAATGTGAGCCGTGCGGAGCAGGGCGAGCCAGGATGCTAAGGATGCTGTCATGAAGACAGGCAATGGAAAGCGCAGGAAGAGTTGTCACGGATGAGCAGGGAGCACTGCGGTGGCGGGAATGCTGCACAACGAACCGGGAGCACTGTTATTAACAGTGCTCCCTTTTTTTATGCGCTTTTTACGCCACCGGTGACGAGTGATATGCTTGCCGCCCATTATTTCACGGAGGCAACCTATGTCGACGCACACTATTACGCAGCGACTGCAGCAGGTCGAAGCAGTCATGCGCGAACACGATTACTGGCAGCAGAGCGCTCCTGACGCGGCCGCGTTTAACAGCGACCAGCCTTTCTGCCTTGATACTATGGCTCCGCTGGAGTGGCTGCAGTGGGTATTGATCCCGCGTATGTCAGCCCTGATCGCCTCCGGCGCGCCAATGCCTGCCGGTTTCGCCGTCGCGCCCTATTACGAAGTTGCTCTGACTCCGGTCACTCCCGGCTATACCGCTCTGCTAATCGCGCTGCGTGAGCTTGACGCGCTGTTTGCGGAGCCAGCACGCTGATGCTGGAGATTATCTATCAGGATGAGTGGCTGGTAGCAGTAAACAAGCCTGCCGGCTGGCTGGTGCACCGCAGCTGGCTCGATCGCAAAGAGAAAGTGGTGGTGATGCAGACGGTGCGCGATCAGATTGGTCAGCACGTCTTTACCGCGCACCGGCTCGATCGCCCGACCTCTGGCGTACTGCTGATGGGCTTATCGAGCGAGGCGGGCCGTTTACTGGCGCAGCAGTTTGAGCAGCATCAGATACAAAAAACCTATCACGCCGTACTGCGCGGCTGGCTGGATGGCGCGGCTACGCTCGACTATCCGCTGCTGGAAGAGCTGGATAAAATTGCGGATAAATTTTCTGCTGAACCGCGTGCACCGCAGCCTGCGGTCACGGATTATCAGGCGCTGGCGCAGACAGAAATGCCGGTGGCAATCGGTAAATACAGCAGCGCCCGCTACACCCTGGTGGAGATGTCGCCGCGCACCGGGCGTAAGCATCAGCTGCGCCGCCATATGGCGCACCTGCGCCACCCGATTATTGGCGACAGCGCCCACGGCGATCTGCGCCAGAATCGTGGCGCAGCGGCGCATTTCGGGCTCGATCGTTTAATGCTGCACGCCAGCGCACTCTCGCTGACGCATCCCTTTACCGGAGAGCCGCTGGTGATCCGCGCCGGACTGGATCCGATATGGCAGCAGATGCTGCAGCAGTTCGGCTGGCAGAATCGGTTACCGGACGTTCCCAGGGTTGAGTTTGACGCTGAGGCAGTTCAGGATAAGCCAACAGCGTAAAGGAGCAGCAAGATGGCAAAAATTGGCATTTTTACAGGCACGGTTTACGGCAATGCACTGCTGGTGGCCGAAGAGGCGCAGCCGGTGCTGCAGGCGCAGGGACATGAAGTAGAGGTCTTTGAGAATCCGACGCTGGCGGAGTGGCAGGCGTACAGCAGCGACGTCGTGCTGATTGTAACCTCAACCACCGGGCAGGGCGATCTGCCGGATAATATTGCCCGTCTCCATGCGCAAATCCATGATGAGCTCGGCTATCAGCCAGCGCTGCGCTATGGTGTGATTGCGCTGGGTGACAGCAGCTATCAGCACTTCTGCGGCGCAGGAAAAACCTTTGATGCCACGCTCCAGGCGCAGCAGGCGCAGCGTATTGGTGATGTGCTGATGGTGGATGCCGTTGAGCATCCGGAGCCTGAAAGCGTGACGACGCCGTGGGTGGAGAGCTGGGGTAAGCAGCTGTAGTGACCCGGGCCGCCCTGTATGGCGGCCCGGTATTAACGGTGCAGCCCGGTATCAGGTTACCGGTGCCGGATTAAATACCGCCAGCTGGTTGCGGATCCCCCAGCGATCGGACCAGGTCTGCTGACGACCGCTGGCGATCTCCAGAATCAGCTCAAACAGACGCCAGCCTACCTGCTCAATACTCTCTTCACCGGTGGCGATAGTGCCGGCGTTGATATCCATCAGATCATGCCAGCGCCGGGCCAGCGCGCTGCGCGTCGCCATCTTAATCACCGGAATAGCCGCGAGGCCATAGGGCGTGCCGCGCCCGGTGGTAAACACCTGCAGCGTAATGCCGGAAGCCATCTGCTGCGTACCGCAGACAAAGTCACTGGCAGGGGTAGCGGCGTAAATCAGTCCGCGCTGCGTAGGGCGCTGTCCCGGCGACAGCACTTCAGCAATCGGGCTGCGCCCCGATTTTGCAATCGATCCCAGCGCTTTCTCCACCACGTTTGCCAGTCCGCCTTTTTTATTGCCGGGTGAGGGGTTAGCGCTGCGATCGGTCTGTCCCTGATGCAGATAGTCGTCATACCACGCCATCTCTTCCAGCAGCCGTTTACCCACCGCTTCATTAACCACGCGCGGCGTCAGCAGATGAATAGCGTCGCGCACCTCCGTCACTTCAGAAAACATGACTGTGGCGCCGCAGCGCACCAGCAGATCGGAGGCGAAGCCCACCGCCGGGTTAGCCGTTACGCCGGAAAAGGCGTCACTGCCGCCGCACTGGGTGCCTACTACCAGTTCAGACGCCGGGCAGGGTTCCCGGCGGCGCAGATTAAGCTTTTTCAGATGACGTTCAGCGACCTGCAGGATCTCATCCACCATGGCGCCAAAGCCGACGTGACGCTCATCCTGCAGACGCACAATATCGTTATCATCCAGCGAGATCGCCTGTACATCAGGCGTACCGGTCAGCAGCCGCTCCGGCTGGAGCTTTTCACAGCCGAGGCTGACAATCATTACCTCGCCACCAAAATTGGGATTCAGCGCAAGATTATGAATGGTGCGGATCGGCACGACGGCAGCCGGGGCGTTGATCGCCACGCCGCAGCCATACAGATGATTCAGCGCGACCACGCCATCCACGTTGGGATAGCGCGGCAGCAGATCGCGTTCAATAAGCTGCACAACATAGTCTACGACGCCCGCCACACAGTGGACGCTGGTGGTAATGCCAAGCAGGTTGCGGGTTCCCACGCTGCCGTCTGCATTGCGATAACCATCAAAGGTATAGCCTTCCAGCGGCGGCAGTTCAGGCGGTACGTTGGTTGCCAGCGGCAGGCTGCTGAGCGGCGGCGCCTCGGGCAGGGCTACCAGCGACTCATCTATCCAGCTGCCGCGCGCAATAGAGCGCAGCGCCGTGCCGATCACTTCGCCATAGCGCAGAATCGGTGCATCCTGAGCGATATCCTCCAGCGCAACTTTGTGCCCCTGGGGCACATGCTCCGTCAGCTGCAGCCCGTCGGCAAAGCGTGTACCCGCGGGCAGGCCCTGGTCGTTGACGACAATCGCAACGTTATCCGCTTCATGAACTTTTATATAGAGTGGTTTTTCTGTAACGGGTCGGTTCATTGCTCACCTTCCGGGTAGCCGCACTGTGCATAGCAGTGCGATAAATAGTGGTTCTGGTCACGTCATCAAAGTCAGCCAGCTCCAGTATAAGCAGCACGCGCCCGCCAGCGCATTGTGCAACTGTCCGGCTTTTAGCCCCTTTCTCTCCGCACTTTGGTGGTTTTAACCAAAAGCAAGTGAAGGTGCTCACAAAGCGCTCTTTGACTGTCTGTTTTTTGTACAATTATGGCGCTGCGATCGGCGTTTCGTGAGCCATCACGCAGCAGGATGTGCATATGCCACAAATTCTTTTTTGTTTTGACTGAATTGTCGGGCTTTCTTCCAGTGTTTCAGCCGCGGGCTGTTTTTATACTGATTTCCGTTCTTAGAGGTTTGGTTACCTGTCACGACGCATCAACGTTCGCCATAACAACAATCGCCGTGTTTAACCCGACATCATTCTGATACCCAACGCGATGTGTATGCAGTCAGAGTGAATGTAGCGTTCGCTATATTTCAGGAGTGCATCATGAATAGTTACAGCCAGACGGCAGAGGCGGTGCAGAAACGTACCAACGCCCGCTACTGGATCGTGGTGATGTTATTTATCGTCACCTCATTCAACTACGGCGACCGCGCCACCATTTCCATTGCCGGATCGGCGATGTCCAAAGATATCGGTCTCGACTCTGTCGGGCTGGGCTATATCTTTTCCGCCTTCTCATGGGCCTATGTGATCGGACAGATCCCGGGTGGATGGCTGCTGGATCGCTTTGGATCCAAGCGTGTCTACTTCTGGAGTATTTTCCTCTGGTCGCTGTTTACTCTGCTGCAGGGCTTTGTTGATCTCTTCAGCGGCTTTGGCATTGTGATTTCACTGTTCCTGCTGCGCTTTTTGGTCGGTCTGGCTGAAGCGCCTTCCTTCCCTGGTAACAGCCGTATTGTCGCGGCCTGGTTCCCGGCACAGGAGCGCGGAACGGCGGTCGCCATCTTTAACTCTGCACAATACTTCGCCACGGTGATCTTCGCGCCCATCATGGGCTGGCTGGTCTCTGAAGTTGGCTGGGCGCACGTGTTCTGGTTTATGGGCGGGCTGGGCATCATCCTGAGCTTTATCTGGCTCAAAGTGATGCACGATCCCAACAACCACCCCGGCGTGAATAAGGCGGAGCTGGAGTACATGGAGCAGGGCGGCGCGCTGATCAATATGGATGCGAAAAAAGCCGATCGCAAAGTCAGCCGCGGTGAAAAGTGGGATCAGATCAAACAGCTGCTCTCTACCCGCATGATGTGGGGCATCTATCTTGGCCAGTATTGCGTCAACGCGCTGACCTACTTCTTTATTACCTGGTTTCCGGTCTATCTGGTACAGGCACGCGGCATGTCGATTCTGAAAGCGGGCTTTATCGCCTCCGTTCCGGCGATTTGCGGCTTCCTCGGCGGCGTGCTGGGCGGCGTGATCTCCGACTATTTGATGCGCAAAACCGGCTCACTCAATATTGCCCGTAAAACGCCAATCGTTATCGGCATGCTGCTCTCCATCAGCATGGTGATGTGTAACTACACCGAAACCGAATGGGTTGTGGTGCTGTTCATGGCGCTGGCGTTCTTCGGAAAAGGCATTGGTGCGCTGGGCTGGGCGGTGATGGCCGACACGGCACCGAAAGAGATCAGTGGCCTGAGCGGTGGTCTGTTCAATATGTTCGGCAACTTCTCCGGTATCGTTACGCCTATCGCGATTGGTTACATCATCGCCACCAGCGGATCGTTTGAGGGCGCGCTGGTATATGTCGGGATCCACGCTTTTGTCGCCGCCTTTAGTTTTCTGTTTATTACCGGTGACATTAAACGCGTTGAGCTGAAACCGTATAAGGAGCCGAAATGAGTACGCAAAGTACGCCTGTCATCACTGACATGCAGGTGATCCCGGTTGCCGGTTACGACAGTATGCTGCTTAACATTGGCGGCGCGCATAACGCCTGCTTCACGCGCAATATTGTGGTGCTGACCGACAGCGCCGGCCATACCGGACTGGGCGAGGCGCCGGGCGGCGATACAATTTATCAGACGCTGCTGGCGGCAGTACCCCAGGTCAAAGGGCAGCAGATTGCGCGTATGAACCGGCTGGTGCAGCAGGTGCATAAGGGCAATCAGTCAGCGGATTTTGACACTTTTGGCAATGGCGCCTGGACCTTCGAACTGCGCGTAAACGCAGTAGCCGCGCTGGAGGCGGCGCTGCTGGATCTGCTGGGGCAGCATCTGGGCGTACCGGTGGCAGAGCTGCTCGGACCGGGCCAGCAGCGCGATGAGGTCACCGTGCTCGGCTATCTGTTTTATATCGGCGATCGTCATAAAACCGATCTGCCGTATCGCAGCGGTGATGCCGCCAGCCACGACTGGTACCGGCTGCGGCATGAGGAGGCGCTGACGCCGGAGGCGGTGGTGCGTCTGGCAGAGGCGGCGCAGGATAAATATGGTTTCAAAGATTTCAAACTCAAAGGCGGCGTGCTGCCGGGTGAAGAGGAGATCGCCTCGGCGGTGGCGCTGAAGCAGCGCTTCCCGGAGGCGCGCATTACCGTCGACCCTAATGGCGCCTGGCATCTGGATGAGGCGATCGGACTCTGTAAAGGCCTGCAGGATGTGCTGAGCTATGCAGAAGATCCCTGCGGCGCGGAACAGGGTTACTCCGGCCGTGAAGTGATGGCGGAGTTTCGCCGCGCCACCGGGCTGCCGGTTGCCACCAATATGATCGCAACCAACTGGCGTGAAATGAACCACGCCGTGATGCTCAACGCGGTCGATATTCCGCTGGCCGATCCTCACTTCTGGACCCTGAGCGGCGCAGTGCGCGTGGCGCAGCTCTGCGACGAATGGGGACTCACATGGGGCTGCCACTCCAATAACCATTTCGATATCTCGCTGGCGATGTTCACCCACGTGGGCGCCGCCGCCCCGGGCAAGCCAACCGCGATTGACACGCACTGGATCTGGCAGGAGGGCGATCAGCGCCTGACGCGCGAGCCGCTGCAGATCCGCAACGGCAAAATTGCCGTGCCGGATAAACCGGGGCTGGGTATTGAGCTGGATCGGGACCGCCTGCAGCAGGCGCACGAACTCTATAAGTCACTGCCGGCCGGCGCGCGCAACGACGCCACCGCGATGCAGTATCTGGTACCCGGCTGGTCATTTGATCGCAAGCGTCCGGCATTTGGGCGCCGTCCTACATAAGGAGCAGGAAATGAGTCAGACCCCTAAAATCGTCGCTATGCAGGTTATTCCGGTTGCCGGACACGACAGCATGCTGCTCAACCTGAGCGGGGCGCACGCGCCATTTTTTACCCGCAATATTGTGATCATTAAAGATAACGCCGGGCATACCGGCGTGGGCGAGATACCGGGCGGAGAAAAGATCCGTCAGACGCTGGAGGATGCCGCCGCGCTGGTGATCGAAAAAACCGTCGGCGAATATAAAAATATTCTCAACCTGGTGCGGAGCACCTTTGCTGACCGCGATGCTGGCGGGCGCGGCAGCCAGACGTTTGACCTGCGCACGACTATCCATGTGGTAACCGGTATCGAAGCGGCGCTGCTCGATTTACTCGGGCAGCATCTGGGCGTAAACGTCGCGTCGCTGCTGGGCGATGGCCAGCAGCGCGACCGCGTGGAGATGCTTGGCTACCTCTTCTATATTGGCGATCGCCGCAAGACCTCGCTCGCCTACCAGAGCCAGGAGCGCGATCCGTGCGACTGGTATCGCCTGCGCCATGAAGAGGCGCTTACGCCAGATGCGGTCGTGCGACTGGCAGAGGCCGCGTATGAGAAATATGGCTTCAACGATTTCAAACTCAAAGGCGGCGTGCTGCGCGGCGGCGAAGAGGCTGAGGCGGTTACCGCACTCGCCAGACGCTTTCCGGAGGCGCGCATCACGCTCGATCCCAACGGCGCCTGGTCGCTGAATGAGGCCATCCTGCTGGGCAAACAGCTGAAGGGCGTGCTCGCCTATGCAGAAGATCCCTGTGGCGCGGAGCAGGGCTACTCCGGCCGCGAGGTAATGGCGGAGTTCCGCCGCGCCACCGGGCTGCCGACCGCAACCAATATGATCGCCACCGACTGGCGGCAGATGGGCCACACGCTATCGCTGCAGTCGGTGGATATTCCGCTGGCCGATCCGCACTTCTGGACCATGCAGGGTTCCGTGCGCGTGGCGCAGATGTGCCACGACTTTGGCCTCACCTGGGGTTCGCACTCCAATAACCATTTTGATATTTCGCTGGCGATGTTTACCCACGTTGCCGCCGCCGCGCCGGGCGCGATTACCGCTATCGACACCCACTGGATCTGGCAGGAGGGTAATCAGCGCCTGACCAAAGAGCCGTTTGTCATTAAAGGCGGCATGGTGCAGGTACCGCAGAAGCCGGGGCTTGGCGTGGAGCTGGATATGGACCAGGTGATGCAGGCAAACGCGCTGTATCAGAAACATGGGCTGGGCGCGCGTGACGACGCTCAGGCGATGCAGTTCCTGGTACCGGACTGGACTTTTGATAATAAGCGTCCCTGCCTGGTGCGCTAACGCTTCAGGCTCCCTGAAAGGGGGCCTGCCGTCATATACAGGAGTAAACAGAATGAGTAATGCCTGGCCAAATACATTTCGCCGCCGCCTGCTGGCAGGAGAGACCCTGATAGGCAGCTGGTGCGCCCTTGCCAGTCCGCTGACTACTGAAGTGCTGGGGCTGGCAGGCTTCGACTGGCTGGTGCTGGACGGCGAACATGCGCCCAACGACATCACCACGTTTGTACCGCAGCTGATGGCGCTGAAAGGCAGCAGCAGCGCTGCGGTCGTGCGTCCGCCGTGCAATGAGCCGGTGATCATTAAACGCCTGCTCGATATCGGCTTCTATAACTTCCTGATCCCCTTTGTGGAGACGGAAGAGGAGGCGCGCCGCGCCGTTGCCTCAACCCGCTACCCGCCAGCGGGCATCCGCGGCGTGTCAGTTTCGCACCGCAGCAATATGTACGGCACGCTGCCGGACTATAACGCCACGATTAACGACAACATCACGCTGATGGTGCAGATCGAAACGCAGCAGGCGGTAGATAACATCGATGCGATCGCCGCCGTTGACGGCGTGGACGGGATTTTTGTCGGTCCGGGCGATCTCTCAGCCGCGCTGGGATACCTGGGCCAGCCTGCGCATCCTGAGGTGCTGAAAGTTATTCAGTACCTGTTTGAACGCGCCAAAGCCGCAGGCAAGCCGTGTGGCATTCTGGCACCGGTAGAGGCGGACGCGCGGCGCTATCTGGAATGGGGCGCCACCTTTGTTGCCGTCGGCAGCGATCTCGGGGTTTTCCGCAACGCCACGCAGGCGCTGTGCAACAAATTTAAACTGTAACGCAGAAAGGGGAAGGCAATGAAAATTGGATTTATCGGCCTCGGTATTATGGGCAAACCGATGAGTAAAAACCTGGTCAAAGCGGGTTACACGCTGGTGGTGCGCGATCACAACGCAGGCAATGAGGCAGAACTGGCCGAACTGGGCGCGACGATAGCAAAAACGCCCAAAGAGGTAGCAGAACAGGTGGATGTGGTGATCACCATGGTACCTAACTCGCCGCAGGTGCAGGAAGTCTGCCTGGGCGCGGGCGGCATCATTGAAGGTGCAAAACCTGGCCTGATTGTAATTGATATGAGTTCTATTGCCCCGCTGGCCAGTCGTGAGATCCACGACGCGCTGGCAGAAAAAGGGATCCGTATGCTTGATGCGCCGGTCAGCGGCGGTGAGCCAAAAGCGATCGAGGGCACACTGTCGGTGATGGTGGGTGGCGATAAAGCGATCTTCGACCAATGCTTTGAGATTATGAAAGCGATGGCAGGCTCGGTGGTGCATACCGGTGATATCGGCGCCGGTAACGTGACCAAGCTGGCAAATCAGGTGATTGTGGCGCTGAACATTGCAGCGATGTCTGAAGCGCTCTCGCTGGCAACCAAGGCGGGCGTGAATCCGGAGCTGGTTTATCAGGCGATCCGCGGCGGCCTGGCGGGCAGCACCGTGCTTGATGCCAAAGCACCCATGGTGCTGGATCGCAACTTCAAACCCGGTTTCCGTATCGACCTGCATATCAAGGATTTAGCCAATGCGCTGGATACGTCACACGGCATTGGCGCGCATCTGCCGCTGACGGCCGCGGTGATGGAGATGATGCAGGCGCTGAAAACCAGCGGTCAGGGCTCCGCCGACCACAGCGCGCTGGCTTGCTATTATGAGAAGTTAGCGCAGGTTGAGATCGCCCGGTAAAGCCGCTCTCCGGCGTCTGCGGAGGCCGGAGAACAGGCTGCGTGAGCAAAGCAGCATACCGTTACGTTACCCATCGCGCCTGGATTGCCTATGAAAATTGTCATCGCACCCGATTCATATAAAGAGAGTCTGTCTGCCCTGAATGTGGCTGCCGCAATTGAAGCGGGTTTCCGCGAGGTTTTCCCGGCCGCCGAGTATGTCAAAATCCCGGTTGCCGACGGCGGTGAGGGCACCGTTGAGGCCATGGTGGCCGCCACCAGCGGTACGCTTGTCCGGCTAACCGCAACCGGCCCGCTGGGCGAGCCGGTGGCGGCGTTTTATGGCCTGTCGGGGGATGAGCGCACCGCGTTTATTGAGATGGCTGCCGCCAGCGGCCTGGAACTTGTGCCGGTGGCGCAGCGCAATGCGCTGATCACCACGTCGTGGGGCACCGGTGAGCTGATCAAAAACGCGCTCGATCGCGGCGTAGAGCACATCATCATTGGCATAGGCGGCAGCGCCACCAACGATGGCGGTGCCGGAATGATACAGGCGCTGGGCGCCCGGCTGCTGGACAGCGCCGGCCGCGATCTGGCGCCTGGCGGCGCGGCGCTGGCGCAGCTGGCGCAGATCGATATCAGCGGAGTGGATGCGCGAATCAAAGCGTGCCGCTTTGAGGTCGCCTGCGATGTCACCAATCCGCTGACCGGGGAAAAAGGCGCTTCGGCGGTGTTTGGCCCGCAGAAGGGCGCCACTCCGGCACAAATCGCGCAGCTGGATCGGGCGCTGGCCCACTACGCTTCGCTTATTCAGCGCGATCTGGATATCGACGTGCTGCATATTGCGGGCGGCGGCGCGGCGGGCGGTATGGGTGCGGCGCTGCACGCATTCTGTCAGGCTGAGCTGCGCAGCGGCATTGAGATTGTGACGGAGGCGCTCGGGCTGGCGGAGCAGGTCAAAGATGCCGATCTGGTGATCACGGGGGAAGGGCGCATCGACAGTCAGTCTGTGAATGGCAAGGTGCCAATCGGCGTGGCGCGGGTTGCCAAACAGTTTAATAAGCCGGTGATTGGTATTGCCGGTAGCCTGACCTCTGACGTGGGGGTTGTACACGCTCACGGCCTTGATGCGGTCTACAGCGTACTGTTCAGCATCTGTTCTCTGGAAGAGGCGCTGGCCAGTGCGGAACAGAATGTGCGCCTGACGGCGCGTAACGTTGCGGCAGCCATCAGGATAGGCAAAGGGCTGTAGGCCGGACCGCGATGCGCGGCGGCCCGGCGGCTAAGGCCGGTATGGGCGTCGCCATAAAGATCGTTCTGACACGCCATTTTACGCCAGCGCCAGCCGCTTACGCGCCTCGCGCGCAACGTTGGCCATCTCATCACTCAGCTCCAGCAGTTCCGGCTCCAGCGCGGCAATATCACTCGCCTGGTGCAGGCTGCCTTCCAGCTGCTGGCAGAGCTGTTTCAGGCGCGGGACACCGCTGTAACTGGCGCTTCCGTGCAGCTTGTGAATAATTTCACGCAGCCCGTTTACGTCACCTTCAGCCATACAGTGCGCCACGCGCGCCTCCACCTCGGGCAGGAAATCGAGCAGCATCTGTAGCAGATCGCGCGCCAGGGCCGGTTTGCCGGCCGCCTGACGCAGCGCCAGTGACCAGTCAAGCGAGACGGCAACTCCCACCGCGGGCGGCTGAGAGGCGGGCGCAACCGGCAGATAGCGCTGCAGCAGCTGAGCCAGGCGGGTTTCATCAATCGGTTTTGCCAGATAGTCATTCATGCCGGCGGCAATCAGCTGCTCGCGCTCGCCATCCAGTGCGTGCGCCGTTACCGCAACGATTGGCGTGCTGGCGTGCAGCGGCAGGCGCCGGATAATCTCGCTGGCCTGAATACCGTCGATATCGGGCATCTGTATATCCATCAGGATCACATCCAGCCGCTGCTGCTGTGCGGCGTGTATGGCCTGCTCTGCGTTGTCACACAGAATGATATTTTCAACCTGCTCCTCCAGCAGCGCGCCGATAAGCCGGAGGTTAGCCGGGTTGTCATCCACCGCCATCACCGTCAGCGGCTGGCGCGGCAGCGGGGAGATCAGGCGGTGCTGACGGCTGCCGATATCCAGCAGCAGCGGGATAAAGCGCGTCAGCGAAACCGGTTTTGCGATACAGCCGGCAATGCCCCGCGCACGCAGATCGTCGGCAAACAGCATCATCTCACTCGGCAGCGCCAGCAGTACGGCATCCGCGCGATCGCACAGCTGCTGGATCTCCGTATCGGTCAGCGTTGCCGGGTGCGGCTTAGCGACCGGCATTCCCACCAGCAGCAGAGGATAGTGGCGTTCCGGCAGCGCAGCCAGGCTGGGATAATACTCTACCCTGAGCGGGGTGATACTGAGCATCTCCTGCACCACGCGCGCCACTGCCGGATGGGGCTCGACATAGGCCAGCGTTGTGGCGTGCAGGTCATCCAGCACGCGCGGAATAGTAGGGGCATTCGGGTTAAGATTGAGCCGGACGCGCACCCGGAAAACCGACCCCCGATCGGGCTGGCTGTGAAAAGCGATTTCGCCGCCCATCTCCTGCACCAGCTTCTGGGTGATCACCAGCCCAAGTCCCGTGCCGCCGTGTCGGCGGGTAATGCTGGCATCCGCCTGGCGAAACGCCTGAAACAGCTGCGGCTGCTGCATTTCCGGAATGCCGATACCGGTGTCATGCACCTGGATCTCCAGTTCCGCCTGCGTGGCGCTGAGATGCTGCAGCTCAACGCGCAGGTCGATATGCCCCTGCTCGGTAAACTTGATGGCGTTACCTATCAGGTTGATCAGGATCTGCTGCAGCCGCAGCGGATCGCCGATAACGTTGTCAGGCACGCTGTTTTGCAGGCAGACGGTGATCTCCAGCCCTTTCTCATGCGCGGAGGGCGCCAGCAGCACCAGCGTCTCATCCAGCGTGGCGCGCAGCGGAAAAGGAATAGATTCCAGCACCAGCTTGCCCGATTCCAGACGCGAGAAATCCAGCACATCGTTGATAATACTCAGCAGATTATTGGCGGAGCGCTCAATCGTACTCATATAGTCGCGCTGGCTGGTGCTCAGGCTGGTTTTCAGCATCTGGCGGCTGAAGCCGATCACGCCGTTGAGCGGCGTACGCAGCTCGTGAGACATATTTGCCAGAAACTCAGATTTAATGCGGGCCGCCTCCTGAGCGCGTTTCTTCGCCAGATCCAGCTCGACGTTCTGAATCTCCAGCTGCTCCAGCGTTTCGCGCAGATCCCAGGTGGCCTGGTCAATATTTTGCTGCATCTCTTCATGGTAGGCGGTCAGCGACATCGCCATCGCGTTGATACCGTTTTTAAGCATGCTGAGCTCGCCCAGCATATAGCCTTCCACCCGGCTGTCGAGCTGGCCGCGCCGGATGCGATCCACGGTGGCTACCATATTGCGTATCGGGCCGGTCACATCGCGCATCAGACGATAGGCGAACAGCATGGCGAGGCAGAGGCAGAACAGCAGCAGCAGCGTTGCGACAAATACCTCTTTATACTGCGCCAGCCGTACCGACTGCAGATCCAGCTCAATGGCGACATAGCCCAGGGGATTACCGTCGGGTTTGGTCTGTTCATCCGGCTGCTCATCAGCGGAGTAGCGTTCAGATATAATCGGCGTGCGCAGCACCAGCAGGTTACCCTGGCGTTCATGCGTTACGCCCTCGCGCAGCTGCGTCATATCCTCTTTTTGCAGCAGCGCCAGGTTCTGCTTACTGTTGGATGTGGCGTAAACGCGATTCTGGTTGTCGAAAACCGTAATGGCACGGACAATATCGGAATGGCGCCGGTGCAGCAGGCTGACCAGCTCGTGGATCGCAGCGCGATCGTGCCAGCTCATCCCATACTCACTGGATACCGCCAGAGGTTCGATAATATTTGCGCCGGCGTCAAAAACCTGGCGCTGCAGTTCGTTATAGCGGTGGACGACAAAAAAGGTGCTGAGCAGCAGACCAATCAGCAGCGTTGGCGCCAGTATTAAAATCATCATCCGCGCCCGCAGGCTGTATTTGGTCATCACGATGCCCTGGCGATTGCCGTGTTCCTGTGCACGCGTCGTGGCGGGCGGCACAACCTGATTAAAAGAGAATACGATTACTATGGCGCAATTTTACGCCGCAAAACAGCGGCCGACGACAAAGCAGCGGATCGCCGTCACGGTCGATGAGCTCGATCCGTTCGGCCAGGGCGTGGCACGCTATCAGGGGAAAACCCTGTTTATCAGCGGTGCGCTGCCGGGCGAACAGGCAGAGGTTACGCTGCTGGAAGATAAACGGCAGTTTGCCCGCGGTAAAGCGATAAAGATCGCACAGCCCAGTCCGCAGCGGGAAATACCGCGCTGCCGCCATTTTGGCGTCTGCGGTGGCTGCCAGCAGCAGCACGCTGCCGTTGCACTGCAGGAGAGCAGCAAGGCGCACGCGCTGAGCCGTCTGCTGAGCCGCGACGCCGCTTCTCCGGTGGCCGTTGAGGAGATTATCCGCGGCAATAGCTGGGGCTATCGCCGGCGCGCCCGGCTCGGACTGCAGTGGCAGCCGAAGCAGCAGCGGCTGGTGATGGGATTTCGCCAGGCGGCCAGTCATGCGCTGGTGCCCCTGCAGCAGTGCCCTGTTTTGGTGCCCGAACTTGAAGCGTTGCTGCAGCCGCTGCACCACTGCCTGAGCGCGCTGCAGGGGGTAAGGCGGCTGGGGCATGCAGAGCTGGTGCTGGCAGACAACGGCCCGCTGATGGTGCTGCGTCATCTCGACGCGCTTTCTGCGCGCGATCGCGCAGACCTGGAACGCTTTTCGCATCAGCACTCGCTGATGCTGTATCTGGCTGACGGCAGCGATGAGCTGCAGGCGATTAACAGCAGCATGCCTTACTACCGCTCGCAGGATTTAACGCTAACCTTTAGTCCACAGGACTTTATTCAGGTTAACGATCGCGTTAATCAGCAGATGGTGGCAACAGCGCTGGCGTGGCTCGATCTGCAACCCGATGACAGCCTGCTGGATCTTTTCTGCGGCATGGGTAATTTCACCCTGCCGGCAGGGAAATCTGTACAAAATGTTGTAGGTGTGGAGGGGGTTGCAGCATTAGTTAAGCAGGCAGAGTATAATGCCGCGCTTAACAATCTAAGTAATGTACGCTTTTTCCAGCATAATCTGGAAGAGGATGTTTCGCGTCAGCCGTGGGCGGCGCAGGGATTTAATAAGGTGTTACTGGATCCGGCGCGAGCCGGGGCGGCGGGCGTGATGTCGCATATTGTTAAACTTGCGCCAGAACGCGTGGTCTATGTTTCCTGTAACCCGGTGACACTTGCGCGCGACAGTCAGGTACTGCTGTCCGCGGGCTACCATCTGGAAAGGGTCGCGATGCTGGATATGTTCCCACATACCAGTCATCTCGAATCCATGGTGTTGTTCAGCAAAACATAAGCGACAGTTATGTCGCTGTGGCAGGAGAGGATATGGTTGCGGTCAGAAGTGCGCATTTAAATACGGCAGGGGAGTTTGCCCTCGATCAGTGGATTGCCAGCCTGACGATTAGCAATCCCCAATCCTGTGAGCGGCTGGCAGAGACCTGGCGCTACTGTGAAGCCGAAACGCGCGAGCACCCCGATCAGACTCTGCTGCTGTGGCGCGGTATTGAGATGGTGGAAATCCTCACTATGCTCAGTATGGATTGCGATAGCCTGTGCGCAGCGCTGCTGTTTCCGCTGGCCAACGCAGAGGTGGTCAGTGAGGAGAAGCTGGAGCAGGCGTTTGGCAAAGGGATTGTCTCCCTGGTGCACGGCGTACGCGACATGGATGCCATTCGCCAGCTGAAAGCGATTCATAATGACTCTATGGCTTCAGCCCAGGTGGACAATGTCCGCCGTATGCTGCTCGCGATGGTGGAAGATTTCCGCTGCGTGGTCATCAAGCTGGCCGAGCGGATTGCGCATCTGCGTGAGATGAAAGATGCGCCAGAAGATGAACGCGTGCTGGCGGCAAAAGAGAGCACGAACATCTATGCGCCGCTGGCTAACCGGCTCGGTATCGGCCAGCTGAAGTGGGAGCTCGAAGATTACTGCTTCCGCTATCTGCATCCGGATGAATATAAACGCATCGCGAAGCTGCTGCATGAGCGGCGCATCGATCGTGAACAATATATCGATAACTTTGTGACCAATCTGCGTCAGGAGATGCAGAAAGAGGGCGTGCGGGCAGAAGTCTACGGGCGGCCGAAACATATCTACAGCATCTGGCGCAAGATGCAGAAAAAGTCGCTGGCGTTTGATGAGCTGTTCGACGTGCGCGCGGTACGCATCGTGGCAGAGCGTTTGCAGGACTGTTATGGCGCACTCGGTACGGTGCACACCCTCTACCGGCATCTGCCGAGCGAATTTGACGATTATGTCGCAAACCCTAAGCCCAATGGCTATCAGTCCATTCATACCGTGGTGCTGGGGCCGCAGGGCAAAACCGTTGAGATTCAGATCCGCACCCGTCAGATGCATGAAGATGCCGAACTTGGCGTGGCGGCGCACTGGAAATATAAAGAGGGCCCGGGCGTCAGCAACTCGCGCGGGGCTGCCGGACACGAAGAGCGTATCGCCTGGCTGCGCAAGCTGATTACCTGGCAGGAAGAGATGGCGGATTCCGGTGAAATGCTGGAGGAGGTTCGCAGTCAGGTCTTCGACGATCGCGTTTACGTCTTTACGCCAAAAGGCGATGTGGTGGATCTGCCCGCCGGCTCCACGCCGCTCGACTTTGCCTATCACATTCACAGCGATATTGGCCATCGCTGTATCGGGGCGAAGATCAGCGGCCGCATTGTGCCTTTTACCTATCAGCTGCAGATGGGCGATCAGATCGAGATCATCACCCAGAAGCAGCCCAATCCAAGCCGCGACTGGCTCAACCCGAATCTGGGCTACATCACGACCAGCCGCGGGCGCTCCAAGGTACACGCCTGGTTCCGTAAGCAGGATCGCGATAAAAATATTGTGGCGGGCCGCCAGATCCTCGATAACGAGCTGAGCCAGCTCGATATCAGCATGCGCGAGGCGGAGAAGATTTTGCTGCCGCGCTACAACGTTGGCTCGCAGGATGAGCTGCTCGCAATGATTGGCGGCGGCGATATTCGTCTCAATCAGATGATTAACTTCCTGCAGGCAAAGCTCAATAAACCGAGCGCTGAAGAGGAAGATCGTGAAGCGCTGCGTCAGCTGACGCAGAAGTCGCATCACGCCTCAAACGCCCGTAAAGAGAGCGGTCGCGTGGTGGTGGAGGGGGTAGGAAACCTGATGCATCACATTGCCCGCTGCTGCCAGCCTATTCCCGGCGACGATATCACCGGCTTTATTACTCAGGGTCGCGGCATCTCGATTCACCGCGCCGACTGCGATCAGCTCAGTGAACTGATCTCTCATGCGCCAGAGCGTATCGTTGATGCCGTCTGGGGGGAGAGCTACTCCAGCGGCTATTCGCTGGTGGTGCGCGTTACCGCCAACGACCGCAGCGGCCTGCTGCGTGATATCACGACCATACTGGCGAATGAAAAGGTCAATGTCCTGGGCGTCTCCAGCCGCAGCGATACCAGAAAACAGCTGGCGACCATTGATATGGATATTGAGATCTACAACCAGCAGGTGCTGGGGCGCGTGCTGGCGCGGCTTAATCAGGTGCCAGATATTATCGACGCGCGTCGTTTGAATTAACGCGCAGCCGGCACTGGCCCGCTGCTCTTCAGGGTCGCCTTTTACGGCGGCCCTTTTTATACCGTTGTTTGAGGATTTTTCATGACTGCCCTGAACCGTCTGCTTAGCCTGATGCAAACCCTGCGCGATCCGGCGCGCGGCTGCCCGTGGGATCGCCAGCAGACCTTTGCCACGATTGCTCCTTATACGCTGGAAGAGACATACGAAGTGCTTGACGCTATTCAGCGGGAAGACTTTACCGATCTGCGCGATGAGCTGGGCGATCTGCTGTTTCAGATTGTGTTTTATGCCCGCATGGCAGAGGAAGAGGGGCGTTTTAACTTCGACGATATCTGCGACGCAATCAGCGACAAGCTTGAACGCCGTCATCCGCATATCTTTGGCAGCGCCGAGGCTGAGAGCGCCACAGAGGTGTTGCAGAACTGGGAAGCGATCAAACAGGATGAACGCGCGGCGAAAGCGCAGCACTCGGCGCTGGATGATATTCCGCGCGCGCTGCCGGCGCTGATGCGGGCGCATAAAATCCAGAAGCGCTGCAGCAGCGTGGGCTTTGACTGGGACAGCCTCGGACCGGTGCTGGATAAGGTGCATGAGGAGATTGACGAAGTCATGCATGAAGCGCAGCAGGCCACTGTCGACAGCGACAAGCTGGAGGAGGAGATTGGCGATCTGCTGTTTGCGACGGTAAATCTGTCACGCCACCTCGGCAGCAAAGCGGAAATTGCGCTGCAGAAAGCCAACGACAAATTTGAACGCCGCTTTCGCCACGTAGAGCAGATTATTACCGCGCAGGGATTGAGTATGCCTGCGGCGACGCTGGAGCAGATGGAAGCGGCGTGGCAGCAGGTAAAACTGAGTGAGAACAATCACTAACCTGTTAAGCGTCATACTGCTGTTTATTCCAGCAGTGTGCATAATTCAGCCGCTTGCGCTTACTCGATTCAGCCATCCAGCAACTTTGTGACATGCGTCAACATTTTCTGGCTGGCTATCCGCTATGTTAGCCGCTGCACGGCGCGGGAGGATGGTGTGATTCATCAATTGTGGCTGGGGACGACTTCGGGTATACTGCTTTCCCGTCCTGGTTATTCCATCGTCTTTAAACCTAAACTCTCAGGTTCAGCATGACAACGAATTATATTTTTGTGACCGGCGGGGTCGTTTCCTCTCTGGGCAAAGGCATTGCCGCAGCCTCCCTCGCAGCTATCCTCGAAGCACGTGGTCTGAATGTGACCATCATGAAACTCGATCCGTATATCAACGTTGATCCGGGTACCATGAGCCCGACACAGCATGGTGAAGTGTTTGTCACCGATGACGGGGCCGAAACCGATCTGGATTTAGGTCACTACGAGCGCTTCATTCGTACCAAGATGTCGCGTCGTAACAACTTTACGACCGGTCGTATCTACTCAGAAGTGCTGCGCAAAGAGCGTCGCGGCGACTATCTGGGCGCCACGATCCAGGTGATCCCCCACATTACCAATGCCATCAAAGAGCGCATCATCGAAGGTGGCGAAGGTCATGATGTCGTGCTGGTTGAGATTGGTGGCACCGTAGGCGATATTGAATCCCTGCCGTTCCTGGAAGCGATTCGCCAGATGGCGGTAGACGTAGGCCGTGAACACACTATGTATATGCATCTGACGCTGGTGCCATATATGGCGGCAGCGGGTGAAGTGAAAACCAAGCCTACTCAGCACTCGGTTAAAGAGCTGCTGTCGATTGGTATTCAGCCAGATGTGCTGATCTGCCGCTCCGATCGCGCGGTACCTGCTAACGAGCGGGCGAAAATCGCGCTGTTCTGCAACGTGCCGGAAAAAGCGGTTATCTCGCTGAAAGATGTCGATTCCATCTACAAAATCCCGGGCCTGCTGAAGTCGCAGGGTCTGGATGACTATATCTGTAAGCGTTTCAGTCTGAACGCGCCGGAAGCTAACCTTGCCGAGTGGGAGCAGGTTATCTATGAAGAAGCGAATCCGGGCGGGGAAGTGACTATCGGTATGGTCGGCAAGTATGTTGAGCTGCCGGACGCCTACAAGTCAGTGATTGAAGCCCTTAAGCACGGTGGTCTGAAAAACCGCGTAACCGTCAACATCAAGCTGATCGATTCGCAGGATGTCGAGACGCGCGGCGTGGAGATCCTCAAAGATCTCGATGCAATTCTTATCCCCGGCGGTTTCGGCTACCGCGGCGTGGAAGGCAAGCTGATGACGGCGCAGTACGCGCGTGAAAATAACATCCCGTACCTTGGCATCTGCCTCGGCATGCAGATTGCGCTGATGGAGTTCGCGCGCAATGTGGCCGGGATGGAAGGCGCCAACTCCACCGAATTTGTGCCAGACTGTAAATACCCGGTTGTCGCGCTGATCACTGAATGGCGTGATGAGCATGGCAACGTTGAGCAGCGTACTGAGCAGAGCGATCTGGGCGGCACCATGCGTCTGGGTAGCCAGCAGTGTCAGCTGACGCCGGAAAGTAAAGTGCGCCAGCTCTACGGTTCTGATGTGATTACCGAGCGCCACCGTCACCGTTATGAAGTCAACAATCTGCTGCTGAAGCCGATTGAAGCGGCGGGTCTGCATATTGCGGGCCGTTCCGGCGACGATCAACTGGTTGAGATTATTGAAATCCCGAACCATCCGTGGTTTGTGGCCTGCCAGTTCCATCCGGAGTTCACATCGACACCGCGTGATGGTCATCCGCTGTTTGCCGGTTTTGTGAAAGCCGCGCAGGAGCACCAGAAGCGTTTAGCGAAGTAAGAGTTTACGAACAACGCGCGAACTTTTCGCGCGTTGTTTGTCTTAGGATTGACTAACTTGTACTGAGGAAAATCGAATGTCCAAAATCGTTAAAGTCATTGGTCGCGAAATCATCGACTCCCGTGGCAACCCGACTGTAGAAGCAGAAGTGCATCTGGAAGGCGGTTTCGTTGGTCTGGCGGCGGCTCCATCAGGCGCTTCTACCGGTTCACGTGAAGCACTGGAGCTGCGCGACGGTGATAAGTCTCGCTTCCTGGGCAAAGGCGTAACCAAAGCGGTTGCTGCGGTTAACGGCCCAATCGCTGACGCGGTAAAAGGCAAAGATGCCAAAGACCAGGCGAACATCGATAAGATCATGATCGAGCTGGACGGTACTGATAACAAATCCAACTTCGGTGCAAACGCCATTCTGGCTGTTTCTCTGGCCGCAGCGAAAGCTGCTGCAGCATCAAAAGGCCTGCCGCTCTACGCACACATTGCTGAGCTGAACGGCACCCCAGGCAAATACTCTATGCCGCTGCCAATGATGAACATCATCAACGGCGGTGAGCACGCGGATAACAACGTAGATATCCAGGAGTTCATGATCCAGCCTGTGGGCGCGAAAAATATCAAAGAAGCCATCCGTATGGGTTCTGAAGTATTCCACAACCTGGCTAAAGTTCTGAAAGCCAAAGGCATGAGCACTGCAGTCGGTGATGAAGGTGGCTATGCGCCAAACCTCGGCTCTAACGCTGAAGCGCTGGCAGTTATCGCTGAAGCGGTAAAAGCAGCGGGCTATGAGCTGGGTAAAGATATCACCCTGGCGATGGACTGTGCCGCATCTGAATTCTATAAAGATGGCAAATATGTTCTGGCTGGCGAAGGCAACAAAGCGTTCTCTTCCGAAGAGTTCACTCACTTCCTGGAAAATCTGACCAAACAGTACCCAATCGTCTCTATTGAAGATGGTCTGGATGAGTCTGACTGGAACGGCTTTGCTTACCAGACCAAAGTGCTGGGCGACAAAATCCAGCTGGTGGGCGACGATCTGTTTGTCACCAATACCAAAATCCTGAAGGAAGGTATTGATAAAGGCATCGCGAACTCTATCCTGATCAAATTCAACCAGATCGGCTCTCTGACCGAAACGCTGGCTGCAATCAAGATGGCGAAAGATGCGGGCTACACGGCCGTTATTTCTCACCGTTCAGGCGAGACAGAAGATGCAACTATCGCTGACCTGGCGGTAGGTACTGCAGCTGGCCAGATCAAAACCGGTTCTATGAGCCGTTCTGACCGCGTAGCTAAATACAACCAGCTGATCCGTATTGAAGAAGCGCTGGGTGAGAAAGCGCCGTTCAACGGTCTGAAAGAAGTGAAAGGCCAGGCGTAATCGCCCGCCGGTGCTGCTCTGTGCAGCACGGTTTGCCTGAAGCCCCGCCCAGTGCGGGGCTTTTTGTTTTTCAGGGCACAAAGCGGCTGTGAAGCCGCAGTAAAAATCTGCCATAATCTGCGCCCCGAATGAGAGACGTGAGTGAAAAATGTTCTACCCGATTAACGAAATGTTCCAGACGCTGCAGGGCGAAGGGTTTTATACCGGCGTGCCGGCCATCTTTATCCGCTTACAGGGATGTCCGGTGGGATGCAGCTGGTGTGATACCAAACATACCTGGGAGAAGCGCGCGGATCGGGAGACCTCACTGGGTGATATTCTGGTAAAAACCGTGGAGAGCGATGCCTGGGGAAGTGCAGACGCCGCCACGCTGATTGAGACCATCGCCCGGCAGGGCTGGAGCGCGCGCCACGTAGTGATCACCGGCGGCGAACCGGCAATTTTTGACCTGCGTCCGCTAACAGAGGGTCTGGAAGCGCACGGGTTCCAGTGTCAGATCGAGACCAGCGGCACTCATGAGGTGCACTGCTCTGCGGCAACCTGGGTTACAGTCTCACCTAAGGTGAATATGCGCGGAGGCTACGATGTGCTGCTGCAGGCGCTGACGCGCGCGGATGAGATCAAGCATCCGGTGGCGCGCGAGCGTGACGTTGAGGCGCTCGATGAGCTGCTGGCGGAGCTGCATGACGATAAACCGCGTATTGTGGCGCTGCAGCCGATCAGCCGCGGCGATGCCGCAACCCGGCTCTGTATTGAAACCTGCATCGCCCGTAACTGGCGGCTCTCTATGCAGACGCACAAGTATCTGAATATCGCCTGATTCACAGCAGGGCGCATCAATGCGCCCCCTACGCACATATCCACAGGGGCGCCATTTATGGCGCCCGGATAGAAATCGCACATCGGCCAGGGACGCATTAATGCGTCCCCTACGCACATACCGGCAGGTGCGCCATTCATGGCGCCCGTGTTGAAATCGAATATTGCCGTAGGGGCGCCATTGATGGCGCCCGTGTTGGAATTGCATATCGGCCAGGGACGCATGAATGCGTCCCCTACGCAAATACCGGCAAGTGTGCGCCATTCATGGCGCCCGGGTGGGAAATCAAATATTACCGTAGGGGCGCCATTAATGGCGCCCGGATGGAAATCGAATATAACCGTAGGGGCGCCATTCATGGCGCCCGGATGGAAATCGAATATAACCGTAGGGGCGCCATTCATGGCGCCCGTGTTGGAATCGCATATTACCGCAGGGGCGCCATTGATGGCGCCCGCGTCAGCTACTGCTTCGCTTTATATGCGTCGAATGCCTGCTTAATCTCTGCTCTGGCCTTAGCGGCATCTTCAAAACCGTTGAGCTTGACCTTCTTACGGCCATCCGGTAACTGTTTATACACCCGGAAAAAGGCTTCCAGCCGCTGCTGTTCGATTCGCGGCAGATCGCTTATCTCTTTAATATCATCATAGGTTGGATCAATTTTGCTGGCGGGCACGGCGACAATCTTGTCATCCACCTCACCGCCATCAATCATCTTTAGCACGCCAATCGCGCGCAGCTTAATCAGGGTGCCGGGCTGTAACGGCGCCCGGGCGTAAAAAATCACATCCAGCGGATCGTTATCGCCACTCAGTGACTGAGTCAGCGAACCGTAGTTGGCGGGATAGGCGACCGGCATAGACTGAAAACGGTCAGCCACGATAAACCCGGTTTTAGCATCGGTTTCATATTTGATCGTCCCGCCTGCCGGAATTTCTGTCACCGCATAAAACTCCGCCGGCATACTCTCCGGCTGGGGAAAATCAAGTACGTTTTGCGCCTGAACGGCAGCAGAGGCAGAGATAAAAACAGCAAGCAGAGAAAGGTGTTTCACAAGGTTCATTGTTGATTCTCTTGATCTTTAACAGAGGAGACAACAACGTAGAGGGGGATCGTTACAAAGAGATGAATCAGCAGTAATCGGCTGTTCGAAGATTAATACAGGTATCACAGCGGTTCAGAGAGCGGCACCTGTGGTTCCACGTTGCAGGAAGGCGGCAACCGCGTTCATCCTCAGGCGCTTACATGAGTAAGCAACCGGGGGTGGAGAAGGGCAGCCAGCGCACCTGCAGCGTGGAAGAGGCCGCTCTGGTCAGCCGCGGTAAACGCAGCCTGCCGTACAGGTCTCTTTGATCATGACCGCGCTCAGCACCGGCAGCACCGGCTTAAGCTCATCCCAGATCCACTTCGCCAGCACTTCACTGGTGGGATTCTCCAGACCCGGAATATCGTTCAGGTAGTGATGATCCAGCCGCTCATAAAGCGGACTGAAAATCGCTTTCAGTTCAGCAAAATCCATGACCCAGCCGGTATACGCATCCACTTCACCGGTTATTTCCAGTCGCACCAGAAAGGAGTGGCCGTGCAGACGACCGCATTTGTGCCCTTCAGGCACGTGAGGTAAGCGGTGAGCCGCTTCAAACTGGAACTCTTTAAACAGCGTGGTAGACATAATGACTCTCAGACGGAAAAACCGCTGAAGTCTACCTGAAAAGCAGATTTTTCGCACCCGTGGGGGTGCAAAAGCGCATTTAACGCTATCCGCTCCCGCGTCTGGAGATAAAACCCATATTTAACAAAGGGATAATTTACCACTTTTGGCGGTTAGCGATACCCGAAAAACCGCTTAGTCATTTTGGTTATTTATTATGTCTAACCCTTATTTAATCGTTAATATACAGCTCGGTAACCTACCTCCTCTTCCACCGCTTCTCGGTCCGGACTTCTGACACTGGAATTTTTAACGCGATGACGACTCAGGCACCCCCAGGCTCCATGCTGCCGCTCTCTCCGGAGCAACTTGCGCGCTTACAGGCGGCGACCACGGAATTTAATACGACTCAGCTTGCCTGGCTTTCGGGCTACTTCTGGGGCATGGTCAACCAGACCCCTGGCGCGGTGGCGACACCTGCTGCTCCGCCAGCGGAAACCCCGGGCGTCACGCTGATTTCAGCCTCGCAAACCGGCAACGCGCGTCGCCTGGCAGAACAGCTGCGAGATGATCTGCTGGCAGCGAAGCTGAACGTGAATCTGGTTAACGCCGGCGACTATAAGTTCAAGCAGATTGGCCAGGAAAAGCTGCTGGTCATCGTCACCTCGACCCAGGGCGAAGGGGAACCACCGGAAGAGGCGGTTGCGCTGCATAAATTCCTGCTGTCGAAGAAAGCACCGAAAATGGATGGCGCGGCGTTTGCCGTGTTTGGTCTTGGCGACACCTCTTACGAATTTTTCAGCCAGGCGGGCAAAGATTTCGATAGCCGTCTGGCCGAGCTGGGCGCAGAGCGTCTGCTGGATCGCGTCGATGCGGACGTTGAATATAGCGAGCTGGCCAGCGCCTGGCGCCTGCAGCTGACCGATCTGCTGAAAGCGCGCGTGCCGGTCGCCCCTGCGGCGCAGATTGCGGCCAGCAGCGCCGGCAGCGTCAACCTGGTCGACAGCAGCCCTTATACGAAAGAGCTGCCGCTCACCGCCAGCTTTGCGCTGAATCAGAAAATCACCGGCCGCCTCTCTGATAAAGATGTGCGCCATATTGAGATCGATCTCGGTGATTCCGGCCTGCGTTACCAGCCGGGTGACGCGCTGGGCGTCTGGTATGAGAATGATGCAGAGCTGGTAGAGGAGCTGCTGCAGCTGGTGTGGCTGAAAGGCGATGAGCAGGTGACGGTGCAGGGCAAAACGCTGCCGCTGGCTGAAGCGCTGCAGACGCAGTTTGAACTCACGGTCAACACGCCGCAGATAGTGGAGCGCTACGCCGCGCTGTCGCGCAATGAGGCGCTGCTGGCGCTGACGGAAGATAAGCAGAAGCTGCAGAGCTATGCCCAGAGCTTCCCGATTGTGGATATGGTGCGCCAGGCTCCCACCGAACTGAATGCCGAGCAGCTGACGGGATTACTGCGCCCGCTGACGCCGCGTCTTTACTCTATCGCCTCCTCCCAGGCGGAGAGCGAAAACGAGGTGCATATTACGGTGGGTGCGGTGCGCTATGAAATCGATGGCCGTCAGCGCGGCGGTGGTGCCTCCACCTGGCTTGCCGACCGTCTGGAAGAAGAGGGCGCCATTCGCGTCTTTATCGAGCACAATGATAACTTCCGCCTGCCGGCCAATCCGGATGCACCGGTAATTATGATTGGTCCGGGCACCGGTATTGCGCCGTTCCGCGCCTTTATGCAGCAGCGTGACAATGACGGCGCTGAAGGTAAAAACTGGCTGTTTTTCGGCAACCCGCACTTCACCGAAGATTTTCTCTATCAGGTAGAGTGGCAGAAGTATGTTAAGCAGGGGCTGCTGACGAATATCGATCTCGCCTGGTCGCGCGATCAGGCTGAGAAAGTCTATGTACAGGATAAAATCCGGGCGAAAGGCGCAGAGGTCTGGCGCTGGATCGAAGAGGGCGCTCACCTTTACGTTTGTGGCGATGCGAATCGCATGGCGAAAGATGTAGAGCAGGCATTACTGGATGTGGTGGTCGAACACGGCGGCATGGATCGTGAAACGGCTGATGAATTTTTGAGTGAGCTGCGCATTGAGCGCCGTTATCAGCGAGACGTTTACTAATGAGCGAAAAACACCCTGGACCGCTGGTGGTTGAAGGTAAACTTTCTGACGCCGAGCGTCTGAAAAAAGAGAGCAACTATCTGCGTGGCACCATCTTAGACGATCTCGACGATGGCCTGACCGGTGGGTTCACCGGCGATAACTTCCTGCTGATCCGCTTTCACGGCATGTATCAGCAGGACGATCGCGATATTCGCGCCGAGCGAGCTGAGCAGAAGCTGGAGCCGCGTCACGCCATGATGCTGCGCTGCCGTCTGCCGGGCGGCATCATTACCCCGACGCAGTGGCTGGCGATTGATAAGTTTGCGGCTGAAAAAACGCTCTATGGCAGCATCCGCCTGACGAACCGGCAGACGTTTCAGTTTCACGGTATTCTGAAAAAGAACGTGAAACCCACGCATCAGATGCTGCATGAAGTGGGACTCGATGCGCTGGCGACCGCCAATGACGTTAACCGCAACGTACTCTGCACCTCAAATCCGGTTGAGTCTGAGCTGCATCAGGAAGCTTATGAGTGGGCGAAAAAGCTCTCTGAGCACCTGCTGCCGCAGACCCGCGCTTATGCGGAGATCTGGTGGGATAAGGAAAAAGTTGCGACCACAGATAAAGAGCCGATTCTTGGCGAAACCTATCTGCCGCGTAAGTTTAAAACCACCGTGGTGGTGCCGCCGCACAATGATGTCGATCTGCATGCTAACGATCTCAACTTCATTGCGATTGCAGAGCACGGCAAGCTGATAGGTTTCAATGTGCTGGTAGGGGGAGGCCTCTCTATTGAGCATGGCAATAAAGCGACCTACGCCCGTACCGCCAGTGAGTTCGGTTTCCTGCCGGTGGAGAAGATCCTCGATGTGGCCGCCGCGGTAGTGACCACGCAGCGCGACTGGGGTAATCGCACCGATCGCAAAAACGCTAAAACCAAATATACCCTTGAGCGCGTGGGCGTTGAGACGTTTAAAGCGGAAGTGGAAAAGCGTGCCGGTCTGACTTTCGCGCCGGCGCGTCCGTATGAATTCACCACCCGCGGCGATCGTATCGGCTGGGTTAAAGGCATCGACAACAAGTGGCACCTGACGCTGTTTATCGAAAATGGTCGCCTGCTTGATTACCCGGGCCGTCCGCTGAAAAGCGGCATCGCTGAAATCGCCAGAGTACACCAGGGTGATTTCCGCCTCACCGCCAACCAGAACCTGATTGTGGCTGGCGTGCCGGAGGCGCAGAAAGCGCAGATTGAAGCGATCGCCCGCGAGCACGGCCTGATGGAAAGCGTAACGCCGCAGCGTGAAAACTCGATGGCCTGCGTAGCGTTTCCGACCTGTCCGCTGGCGATGGCAGAAGCGGAGCGTTTCCTGCCATCATTTGTTACCAAAGTCGAAGAGATCATGCATCGTCACGGCGTGGGCGAAGAGCATATCGTTCTGCGCGTAACCGGCTGCCCGAACGGCTGCGGTCGTGCGCTGCTGGCGGAGCTGGGGCTGGTTGGCAAAGCGCCGGGTCGCTACAACCTGCATCTCGGCGGGAACCGCGTGGGTACGCGCATTCCGCGTATGTACCGCGAAAATATCACTGAGAGCGAAATTCTGGCCACGATTGATGAACTGGTGGCGCGCTGGGCAAACGAGCGCGAGGCCGGTGAAGGTTTTGGTGACTTCACGATCCGCACCGGTATCGTTAAAGCGGTGACGGATCCGGCTCGTGACTTCTGGGACGCGGAGGCTGTATGACCCTGCCCGATCTCGCCGTACTCAACAGCGGCAGCAAAGTTGACCGTATTATGGCGCTGGCTGAAAGCAACGTGCAGCTGGAGAAACTCTCTGCTGAAGCGCGCGTCAGCTGGGCGCTGGAACAGCTGCCGGGGGCCTTTGTGCTCTCATCCAGTTTTGGGATCCAGGCGGCGGTGCTGCTGCATATGGTGACGCAGCAGCGGCCGGATATTCCGGTGATCCTCACCGACACCGGTTACCTGTTCCCGGAAACCTATCGCTTTATCGATGAGTTAACGGCAAAGCTTAACCTTAACCTGCAGATTTTCCGTGCGGAAACCTCGCCCGCATGGCAGGAAGCGCGCTACGGCAAACTGTGGGAGCAGGGCGTGGACGGCATTGAGCAGTATAACCAGCTCAATAAAGTGGAACCGATGAACCGGGCGCTGAGCACGCTGGGCGCACAGACCTGGTTTGCCGGACTGCGGCGCGATCAGTCAGGCAGCCGTGCCAGCCTGCCGGTGCTGGCGGTACAGCGCGGTGTCTTTAAGATCCTGCCCATTATCGACTGGGATAACCGGCAGGTGCATCAGTACCTGAAACAGCACGGCCTGAGCTACCACCCGCTGTGGGATGAGGGCTACCTTTCGGTGGGTGATACCCATACCACGCGAAAATGGGAACCGGGCATGGCAGAAGAAGAGACGCGCTTCTTCGGCCTCAAGCGCGAGTGCGGTTTGCACGAAGGCTAACCACCATCCACAGGGCGAATTTTCGCCCTGTTTTTTGTTTCCCTCTCACGCACCTCTGTTAATTCCTAAAGTCATGCCCGGCTGGTTACAGCCGAAATCGTGCTGCCTGAAAAAAGCGTTATAAAATCAATTCTTAAGCAGAAAAACGCATCAGCTTTGCCAGCGCTATATTCCATTTGGTAACTACTCATGCGAAATCGTAATTTCATCTGGCGGAATAGCGCGACGTATAGTCGCGATAACTTATTGTAAAACTAGCAAGGTTATCGTGGATTATCTGCCCCTCTTTGCCGATCTCAGACAGCGTCCGGTGCTGGTTGTCGGCGGTGGTGAAATCGCTGCCCGTAAAATTGAACTGCTGCGCCGGGCTGGCGCGCGCATCCTGGTGGCCGCCCGCGAGCTGGGGCATGAACTGCAGGCGCTGGAGGCAGAACAGGCCGTAGAGTGGATAGCCCGCAGTTTTGAGCCGGCTCAGCTTGACGGCGTATTTCTGGTTATTGCTGCCACCGACGATAACGCACTTAATTCACAGGTGTTTGACGCCGCCAGCGCGCGGCACAAGCTGGTTAACGTGGTGGATGACCAGCCTAAATGCAGCTTTATCTTCCCTTCTATTGTTGACCGCTCACCGCTGGTGGTGGCGATCTCATCCAGCGGCACCGCGCCGGTACTGGCGCGGCTGCTGCGGGAGAAAATCGAAGCGTTGCTGCCGGCAAACCTGGGTCAGATGGCCGCGCTGGCAGGAGAGTGGCGCGACAAAGTCAAACAGCGCTATCGCAAAATGTCCGATCGCCGCCGCTTCTGGGAGCGCGCCTTTAATGGCCTGTTTGCCAGCCAGATGGCGGCCGGTAACGTCAGCGCCGCGCGCCAGACGCTCGATCGCGAACTGGAACATATCAGCGATAACCAGGGCGAAATTGCGCTGGTCGGCGCGGGTCCTGGCGACAGCGGTCTGCTGACGCTGCGCGGTCTGCAGGTGATGCAGCTGGCTGATGTGGTGCTGTATGACCATCTGGTCAGCGATGAGGTGCTGGATCTGGTGCGGCGCGATGCCGATCGCATCTGCGTCGGAAAACGCGCCGGCGCCCATTCGGTGCCGCAGGAAGAGACGAACCAGCTGCTGGTATCACTGGCGCTGCAGGGCAAGCGCGTCGTGCGTCTGAAAGGCGGCGATCCCTTTATCTTTGGCCGCGGCGGCGAAGAGCTGCAGGCGGCGAAAGCGGCAGGCATTCCGTTCCAGGTGGTGCCGGGTATTACTGCCGCCGCAGGCGCGACCGCCTATGCCGGTATTCCGCTGACGCACCGCGATTATGCGCAGAGCGTGATGTTTATTACCGGCCACTGCCGCGCTGACGGCGATGGCATCGACTGGCCATCCCTCGCGCGTGCGCGCCAGACGCTGGCTATCTATATGGGCACCGTAAAAGCAGCGGAAATTGCCGCAGGTCTGATTGACCACGGCCGCGATCCGCTGACGCCCGTGGCGGTGATTGGCCGCGGCACGCGTCAGGATCAGCAGGTGCTGACCGGAACCCTGAATCAACTTGAGGTGCTGGCAGCCGCCGCGCCGACGCCTGCGCTGTTAGTGATTGGCGAAGTGGTGAACTTGCACGGGCAATTAGCCTGGTTTCAACATTCTGCACAGCAGGGGGCTCGCGAGTCCGCCGTTGTCAATTTGGCTTGAGGAAAAACTATGGACCAAAATCGTCTTACTCATCTGCGTCAGCTGGAAGCAGAGAGTATCCATATCATCCGCGAGGTGGCGGCCGAGTTCAGCAATCCGGTGATGATGTACTCCATCGGCAAAGACTCCTCGGTAATGCTTCATCTGGCGCGTAAAGCATTCTTCCCGGGAACCCTGCCGTTTCCTCTGCTGCACGTGGATACCGGCTGGAAATTCCGCGAAATGTATGAGTTTCGCGACCGTACGGTGAAAAACATGGGTGCCGAGCTGCTGGTGCACCGTAATCCGGAAGGCGTGGCAATGGGGATCAACCCGTTTGTTCACGGCAGCGCCAAACATACCGATATTATGAAGACGGAAGGGCTGAAGCAGGCGCTCAACAAATACGGTTTTGATGCCGCCTTTGGTGGCGCGCGCCGTGATGAAGAGAAATCGCGCGCGAAAGAGCGCATCTACTCTTTCCGCGATCGCTTTCATCGCTGGGATCCCAAAAATCAGCGTCCTGAGCTGTGGCATAACTACAACGGCCAGATCAACAAGGGCGAAAGCATTCGCGTATTTCCGCTCTCTAACTGGACCGAACTCGATATCTGGCAATACATCTTCCTGGAAAACATCGAAATCGTACCGCTCTACCTGGCCGCGCCGCGCCCGGTACTGGAGCGCGACGGCATGCTGATGATGATCGATGACGATCGTATCAACCTGCAGCCAGGTGAAGAGATCACCGAGCGCATGGTGCGTTTCCGTACGCTGGGCTGCTGGCCGCTGACCGGCGCCGTAGAGTCTGAAGCGCAGACGCTGCCGGAGATTATCGAAGAGATGCTGGTCTCCACCACCAGCGAACGCCAGGGACGCATGATTGACCGCGACCAGGCGGGATCGATGGAACTGAAAAAACGCCAGGGTTATTTCTAAGGAGACGCAGATGAATACCGTTATTGCACAACAGATTGCCGAGCAGGGTGGCGTAGAAGCCTGGCTGACGGCGCAACAACATAAGAGCCTGCTGCGTTTCCTGACCTGCGGCAGCGTAGATGACGGCAAGAGCACCCTGATTGGCCGCCTGCTGCACGATACGCGACAGATTTATGAAGATCAGCTCTCCTCTCTGCATAACGACAGCAAACGTCATGGTACCCAGGGTGAAAAACTCGATCTGGCGCTGCTGGTGGATGGCCTGCAGGCGGAGCGCGAGCAGGGCATCACTATCGATGTCGCCTATCGCTACTTCTCGACGGAAAAACGCAAGTTTATTATCGCGGATACCCCGGGGCACGAGCAGTACACCCGCAATATGGCCACCGGCGCCTCAACCTGCGATCTGGCTATTCTGCTGATCGACGCGCGCAAAGGCGTGCTGGATCAGACCCGGCGCCACAGCTTTATCTCAACGCTGCTGGGCATCAAACATCTGGTAGTGGCGATCAACAAAATGGATCTGGTGGAGTATCGCCAGGAGACATTTGAGCAGATCAAACAGGATTACCTCGACTTCGCGGCCCAGCTGCCGGGCGATCTGGATATTCGTTTTGTACCGATGTCCGCGCTGGAAGGGGACAATGTCGCTACCCCGAGCACGACTATGCCGTGGTACAGCGGTCCGACGTTGCTGGACGTACTGGAAACGGTTGAGCTGAAGCGCGTTGTCGATCACCAGCCCATGCGTTTCCCGGTGCAGTATGTTAACCGTCCTAATCTCGATTTCCGCGGCTATGCCGGAACGCTGGCGTCAGGCACCGTACGGCCGGGAGATCGGGTAAAAGTCCTGCCTTCTGGCGTGGAGTCGACTATCGCCCGCATCGTGACCTTTGACGGCGATCTGCCGGAAGCGGCAGCGGGGGAGGCGATTACCCTGGTGCTGAACGATGAGATCGATATCAGCCGGGGCGACCTGCTGGTTGCTGCCGATGCCGATCTGCAGGCGGTACAGTCCGCTACGGTTGACGTGGTCTGGATGGCGGAGCAGCCGCTGCAGCCGGGTCAAAGCTATGAAATCAAAATTGCGGGCAAAAAAGCGCGCGGCCGGGTGGAAAAAATCCTGCATCAGGTGGAGATCAATACCCTGGCAACGCACACCGTTGACAGCCTGCCGCTGAACGGTATCGGGCTGGTGGAGATCACTTTTGATGAGCCGATGGTGCTGGATCCTTATCAGCAAAACCCGGTGACCGGCGGCATGATCTTTATCGACCGCCTGAGCAACGTCACCGTAGGCGCTGGTATGATCAATCAGCCGCAGAGCGCTGCACCTGCTACAGCGGGTACCTATAGCGCCTTTGAACTGGAGCTGAATGCGCTGGTACGTCGCCACTTCCCGCACTGGAACGCACGCGATCTGCTGGGCGGTGCGTAATGGCGCAGCATGATGAAAACGTGGTGTGGCACGACCATCCGGTCGCCCGGGCGGCGCGTGAGCAGCAGCATGGTCATCAGGGTGTAGTGCTGTGGTTTACCGGGCTCTCCGGCTCGGGTAAATCCACCGTGGCAGGTGCGCTGGAGCAGGCGCTGCATCAGCTTGGCGTCAGCACTTACCTGCTGGACGGTGACAACGTGCGCCACGGTCTGTGCCGCGATCTCGGCTTCAGCGATGACGATCGCCGGGAGAATATCCGGCGCGTGGGTGAGGTGGCCCGGCTGATGGTCGATGCCGGACTGGTGGTGCTCACCGCCTTCATCTCGCCGCACCGGGCTGAGCGGCAGATGGTGCGCGATCTGCTGGGCAAAGGTGAGTTTATTGAGGTCTTTGTCGATACACCGCTGGCGGTGTGTGAAGCGCGCGATCCGAAAGGGTTGTATAAAAAAGCGCGCGCTGGTGAACTGCGTAATTTCACCGGTATTGACAGCGCGTATGAGGCGCCCGAAGCCGCTGATATCACGCTGGATGGCGAACAATTGGTTACAAAACTCGCGGCCCAATTGTTAGACCTGCTGCGCCGCCGCGATATCATCAGATCCTGAACCGACGCGGCAAACGCCTTCTCCGGGTTTGCCGCATTTTAGCGTCAACAGGATCTCTATGCAGAACGTCACTCCCATGCTCGCACGCAAAGACGACAGCTTGTCCGAAGAGCCGCGCTCCTCATTACCCGGCGGCGTTATTGGCTTTTTTGCCTACTGGTGCGCGCTGGCCATTCCCTTTCTGCTCTACGGCTCCAATACGCTATTCTTTTTTCTCTATACCTGGCCTTTTTTTCTCGCGCTGCTGCCGGTATCGGTGCTGGCCGGCATCGTGCTGAGCCTGATGATGCGTGGGCACCTCTTCTGGTGCGCCCTGGCGACCGGTCTGCTGGTCATCTGCCTCTTCTGGCTGGTGTTCTCCTATCTGTCCGGCTGGTAAGCGCAGAGATGTGCAAACGCATCCGCTGGTTACAAAAGTTTGCCTGCTGTTTTTCGTGCCCGCCTGCTATAAATAATCCGGATAAATCTGCTTACGCGCCATTTTCGCTGCCGCAGTGGAGTCCGGACTCAAGTTATGGGATGATTGGGCCGTTTTTCAGGGGGCGGGGATGGGAAAACTGACGTTACTGCTGCTCGCGCTACTGGGATGGTTACAATATTCCCTGTGGCTGGGCAAGAACGGTATCCATGATTACACACGCGTCAGCGAAGACGTGGTGTCACAACAGGCGAATAACGCCAAACTCAAAGCGCGAAACGATCAGCTGTTTGCCGAAATTGACGATCTCAATGGCGGTTCAGAGGCGATTGAGGAGCGCGCACGCAGCGAGCTGGGCATGATTAAACCCGGCGAGACTTTCTATCGCCTGGTGGCAGACCAGAACAAACGAAATGCGCAGCAGTCTGCGCAAAATCAGCAACGATAACAACATGACTCACCACTCTCACGCTGCGGATGTGATTGCCGTCGTGCCGGCTGCCGGTGTCGGCAGTCGCATGCAGGCGGCGTTTCCCAAGCAATATCTCACTATTGGTACCATGACGCTGCTGGAACACAGCGTGGCGCGCCTGCTGGCTAACGCCGCAGTGCAGCAGGTGATTGTCGCCGTCAGCGCTGACGACGGCTGGTTCGATTCGCTGCCGCTGGCGCACGATCCGCGCGTGGTGCGGGTCACCGGCGGCGCAACCCGGGCCGAGTCGGTGCTGGCAGGCTTACAGCACATCAGAGAGAGCGCATGGGTGCTGGTGCATGACGCCGCGCGCCCGTGCCTTCATGCTGACGACCTGGCGCGGCTGCTGGCCGTGCGGGAGCACAGCAGAACCGGCGCCATTCTGGCAGCACCGGTACGCGATACCATGAAGCGCGCTGAGCCGGGCAAAACGGCGGTGGCACATACGGTGGAGCGTGACGATCTCTGGCACGCGCTGACGCCACAGTTTTTCCCGCATACGCTGCTGACTGCCTGCCTGAGCCGGGCGCTCAGCGAAGGCGCTACGATCACGGATGAGGCGTCAGCGCTGGAGTATTGCGGCTATCATCCGCAGCTGATTAGCGGGCGCAGCGACAACATCAAGGTCACGCGGCCGGAAGATCTGGCGCTGGCGGCCTTTTACCTTACTCAGATTCAACGACAGGAGAACGCATAATGCGTATCGGTCACGGCTTCGACGTTCACGCTTTTGGCGGTGAAGGTCCACTGGTGATTGGCGGGGTGCGTATCCCGTTTGAGCACGGTTTTATTGCCCACTCCGACGGTGACGTTGCGCTGCATGCGCTGACCGATGCCCTGCTGGGCGCGGTGGCGATGGGCGATATTGGCAAGCTTTTTCCGGATACGGATCCGGCGTTTAAAGGAGCTGACAGCCGCGGCTTGCTGCGCGAAGCGTGGCGTCGTATTCAGGCGAAAGGCTACGCCATTGGCAACGTTGACGTCACGATTATCGCGCAGGCGCCTAAAATGCTGCCGCACGTGCCGCAGATGCGCGTCAATATCGCCGAAGATCTGGGCTGCCACATGGATGCGGTTAACGTGAAGGCCACCACCACCGAAAAGCTCGGCTTTACCGGACGCGGTGAAGGTATTGCCTGCGAGGCAGTGGCTCTGCTGGTAAAGGCTGACGCATGAGTGAGCTGCACTATCTGCACGGCGTGCCTGCTGCCACTGGCATAATTAAAGCGCGTCCGGATGATTTTGTGGTGATCGAAGATCTCGGTTATCCCTATGACGGCGACGGCGAGCAGCTGCTGGTACGCATCCGCAAAACGGGCTGCAACACGCGTTTTGTTGCTGAAGCCCTGGCAAAATATCTGGGCGTGCCGGCGCGCGACCTGAGCTATGCCGGCATGAAAGATCGCCACGCAGTGACTGAACAGACGCTCTGTTTCCGCCTGCCGGGTAACGCAATGCCGGTAATGAGCGGCTTTCAGCTTGAAGGGGTTGAGATCCTGCAGGTGATCCGGCACAGGCGTAAGCTGCGTACCGGCGCGCTGGCGGGAAATGCCTTTCGGCTGGTGATCCGCGACGTGTCTGATCGCGCCGACGTTGACGCGCGCCTGCAGCAGATTCAGGCTCAGGGCGTTCCCAACTATTTTGGCGAGCAGCGCTTTGGCCGCGGCGGGAATAACCTGCAGCAGGCGCAGCGCTGGGCAGAAGAGCAGTTTCATCCGCGCGATCGGAATATGAAAGGCCTGCTGCTGTCAGCCGCGCGTAGCTACCTGTTTAATCATGTGACCAGCGCGCGTCTGCAGCGCGACGGCTCACTGCAGCTGGCGCAGGCAGGCGATGCGCTGCAGCTCGCCGGACGCGGCAGCTGGTTTGTCGCCGCCGCCGATGAGCTGCCAGCGCTGCAGCAGCGCGTGGCCGCGCATGAGCTGCGCATCACGGCACCGCTGGCGGGACGCGGTGAGGCGGGCACGCAGGGGGAGGTTGCCGCATTCGAGCAGCAGCAGCTGGCGCAGTCGCCGGCACTGCTGACGCTGCTGACGCGTGAACGGGTTGATACCGCCCGCCGCGCGATGCTGGTGGTGCCGGATAATCTGCAGTGGCAGTGGCAGGATGACGCCACGCTGGCCCTGCAGTTCTGGCTGCCCGCCGGCAGCTTCGCCACCAGCCTGGTGCGCGAGCTGCTGAGCAACGGCGCTGCGGCACCGCTCGGCGACGAGTAGCGCTGACGCCCGGCGCGTTAATTCACCCGGCCGCTGGCCGGGTTCTGACCACTGCAGAGACAAACCCTGCCTCTGTCACGATTTACGTCTACCACTTCCCACGCCTCATCGCTAGAATGCATCTATCCCTGTCTCACCGGCCGCTGGCGTAACTACGCCCGATTTTTCGCACAGCCGGCACCGGCTGGCGGGGACCGGTGAATGAACAAAGGTCAGAAACAGATGCGGATATTGCTGAGTAACGACGATGGAATCCATGCGCCCGGCATTCAGACGCTGGCGCACGCGCTGCGGGAATTTGCTGAGGTACAGGTGGTGGCACCCGACCGCAACCGCAGCGGTGCCTCAAATTCCCTGACGCTGGAAACGCCGCTGCGTACCTTCACGCATGCCAGCGGCGATATCGCTGTACAGATGGGGACACCCACCGACTGCGTTTTTCTCGGCGTGAATAAGCTGATGCAACCGCGTCCTGACATTGTGGTCTCAGGCATCAATGCCGGTCCCAATCTGGGCGATGATGTGATCTATTCCGGTACCGTTGCAGCTGCGATGGAGGGGCGCCATCTCGGCCTGCCGGCGCTGGCGGTGTCGCTGAATGGTCATACGCACTATGACAGTGCGGCAGCCGTAACCTGCGTGCTGCTGCGTGCGCTCTCCCGGGCACCGCTGCGTACCGGACGCATCCTCAATATTAATGTGCCCGATTTGCCACTGGCGCAGATTAAAGGTTTTCGCGTCACGCGCTGCGGCAGCCGCCATCCGGCAGATCAGGTGATTTGCACTGAAGATCCGCGCGGCCAGCCGCTCTACTGGATAGGCCCGCCAGGCAAACAGCTTGATGCCGGCCCCGACACCGATTTTGCCGCCGTAGACGCCGGCTATGTTTCGCTGACGGCGCTGCATGTCGATCTCACCGCACACGCCGCGCAGAGCGTGCTGCATGACTGGCTGCTGCAGGCAGAGGTCTCACTGGCATGATAAACCGGCGCATCGACACGCTGTTAGCCCAGCTGCGGGCGCAGGGCATTACAGATGAGCGTCTGCTGCAGGCGATTGCGGATGTACCACGTGAGCGCTTTGTAGATGAAGCGTTTGAGCACAAGGCGTGGGACAACATGGCACTCCCTATCGGCAGCGGACAGACCATTTCCCAGCCCTATATGGTAGCGCGTATGACCGCGCTGCTGGAGCTGAACCCGCACTCCCGCGTACTGGAAATCGGCACCGGCTCCGGCTATCAGACCGCTATTCTGGCGCATCTGGTCAATCACGTCTGTTCCGTTGAGCGCATCAAAGGGTTGCAGTGGCAGGCTAAACGCCGTCTGAAGCAGCTCGACCTGCATAATATCTCTACCCGGCACGGTGATGGCTGGCTCGGCTGGCCCGCGCGCGGGCCGTTTGATGCCATCATTGTTACCGCAGCGCCCCCCGAAATTCCGACTGCGCTGATAGCACAGCTGGGTGAGGGTGGCAGAATGGTGCTGCCGGTGGGGGAGGACCATCAGGTGCTTAAGCGTCTGCGCCGCCACAAGGGCGAGCTGACGGAAGAGATTATCGAGCCGGTACGCTTTGTTCCGCTGGTGCATGGTGACCTGGCGTAAGGGCGATCTTACGTATTTCTTCACAATCACAGCGTGGCATGGCGCAGGTGATATTGTTACTATCCTCTTTTTCGATACCGATGCGCGTTTGAGCCTATTCGCGTAGAGATTTATGCGGTTCAGGCCGCGAGAGAGTTCTGACCAGTATTGCCATCACGGGGGAGCAATGAGCACAGGAAGCACCGCATTTCAATTACGCCGTCTGGCGGCAGTCTCACTGGTAGGTTTCTGGCTGGCTGGCTGTAGCTCTGGCGATAATACGCAGGCGCCTATCAGTCAGGTTGGCAGTAATAATGGCGGCGGTATGCTGACCCCTCAGGGCGGCGGTATGGTCGCTCCACAAGGGGGTGGTATGGTTTCCGGGCAGAGTTCGCCGGTGCCCGCTATGCCACAGGGCGGAATGTTAAGCAGTAATACATCTTCTGCTGCTCCTGCGGGTGGAATGATTAGTGCCAGTAATAATGTAGCGACTGAAAACGGACGCATTGTTTACAACCGCAATTACGGGAATATTCCGAAAGGCAGCTACGGCGGTGAAACCTATACCGTCAAACATGGCGATACCCTGTTTTATATTGCCTGGATCACCGGCAATGACTTCCGCGATCTGGCTCAGCGCAACAATATTCCCGCGCCATACGGCCTGAGCGCAGGGCAAACCCTGCAGGTAGGCAACGGTAACGGTCAGACAATTACCGGTGGAAATGCGATTACAGCAGCCGATGCCAGCCAGAGCGGAGCCACCGGAACAACGGCGCAAACGCAAATAAAATCCCCTGCTGTTGCACAGCAACCTGTTATTACGTATTCTGATGATTCAGGTTCGACAGGTGGGAAAATGCTACCGTCGAAAGGAGCAACTAATGTGGCAACGACCACAGCTCCGGTTACCGCACCGCCTACAGTCAGCAGCACCTCAAATAGCTCAACCCCGGTGGGGAGCTGGCGCTGGCCGACTGATGGCAAGATCATCGATAACTTCTCTGCTGCGGAAGGCGGAAACAAAGGTATCGATATCGCCGGGTCTCGCGGACAATCTGTTGTCGCTACCGCATCGGGAAGGGTGGTGTACGCAGGTAACGCGTTACGCGGGTACGGTAATTTAATCATCATTAAGCATAATGATGATTATCTGAGTGCCTACGCCCACAACGATACAATGCTGGTCCGGGAACAACAGGAAGTTAAGGCGGGGCAAAAGATAGCTACCATGGGTAGCACCGGTACCAGTTCAGTTAGATTGCACTTTGAAATTCGTTACAAGGGGAAATCCGTAAATCCGTTGCGTTATTTACCGCAGCGATAATCCGGCAGAACCTTTGGTGTTCTGCCCTTGGATCACGGGTAGGAGCCGCTTATGAACCAGAATACGCTGAAAGTTAATGAGTTACATGAAGATGCGGAATTCGAGGAGAACGGAGCTGAAGTTTTCGATGAGAAAGCTCTTGTTGAGAACGAACCTGGTGATAGCGAAGTAGCAGAAGAAGAGCTGTTGTCACAGGGTGCGACGCAACGAGTATTGGATGCGACGCAGCTCTACCTCGGAGAGATCGGTTATTCCCCGTTGCTGACGGCAGAAGAAGAAGTCTTCTTTGCGCGTCGTGCTTTACGAGGCGATATTCCTTCTCGCCGCCGCATGATCGAAAGTAACTTACGCCTGGTAGTGAAGATTGCCCGTCGTTACAGCAATCGTGGTCTGGCTCTGCTGGACCTGATTGAAGAGGGTAACCTCGGCCTGATTCGTGCCGTAGAGAAATTTGACCCGGAGCGCGGGTTCCGTTTCTCAACGTACGCTACCTGGTGGATTCGTCAGACTATTGAACGGGCTATCATGAACCAAACCCGTACAATTCGCCTGCCGATTCATATTGTCAAAGAGCTGAACGTTTACCTGCGTACCGCGCGTGAACTTTCACACAAGCTCGATCACGAGCCGAGTGCGGAAGAGATTGCCGAGCAGCTGGACAAGCCGGTTGATGACGTGAGCCGTATGCTGCGTCTCAATGAACGTATTACCTCGGTTGACACCCCGCTGGGTGGTGATTCCGAAAAAGCGCTGCTGGATATCCTTGCCGATGAGAAAGACAACGGCCCGGAAGACACCACGCAGGACGATGACATGAAACAGAGCATCGTTAAGTGGTTGTTTGAACTCAATGCCAAGCAGCGTGAAGTGCTGGCGCGTCGTTTCGGCCTGTTAGGCTATGAAGCGGCAACCCTGGAAGATGTGGGTCGCGAAATCGGGTTAACCCGCGAGCGCGTTCGTCAGATTCAGGTGGAAGGGCTGCGTCGCCTGCGGGAAATCCTGCAGACACAGGGCCTTAATATCGAAGCACTGTTTCGTGAATAAGCCATAATCAGCAGCAAAAACGGTGACCTGTCTGGTCACCGTTTTTTTTTGCTGCGATCAGACCAGGCTTTTCAGCCGGTAGATCCACTCCAGCGCCTGCTTTGGCGTCAGGCTGTCAGGATCCAGCGCTTCCAGCGCGTCCACCGCCGGCGAGGTCTCTGCCACCAGCAGAGGCAGCTGCGCACCGCTGGCTGCCGAGGCGTTCTGACTGCCGGAAAGCGCCTCCAGCTCTTTCAGCTTCTGCCGCGCGCGCTTGATTACCTCTTTTGGCACGCCCGCCAGCGCCGCAACCGCCAGGCCATAACTCTTGCTGGCGGCACCCTCCTGCACGCTGTGCATGAAAGCGATGGTATCGCCATGTTCAACCGCATCCAGATGCACATTCACAACACCCTCCAGTTTTTCCGGCAGCGTGGTCAGCTCGAAATAGTGGGTGGCAAACAGCGTCATCGCTTTGATGCGACTGGCAAGGCTTTCGGCACAAGCCCAGGCGAGTGACAGGCCATCATAGGTTGAAGTGCCGCGACCTATCTCATCCATCAGTACCAGGCTATTTTCCGTGGCATTGTGCAGAATATTGGCGGTTTCTGTCATCTCAACCATAAACGTTGAGCGGCCGGAGGCAAGGTCGTCTGCCGCACCGACGCGGGTAAAGATGCGATCGACAGGACCAATCACGACCTCTTCAGCCGGTACGAAACTGCCTATCCACGCCATCAGCGCAATCAGCGCGGTCTGACGCATATAGGTGCTTTTACCGCCCATGTTTGGTCCGGTGATGATCAGCATGCGCCGCTGCATCGACAGCGAGAGCGGGTTGGCAATAAAGGGCTCTTTCAGCACCTGTTCCACCACCGGATGCCGGCCTGCGGTAATGCGGATCCCCGCTTTCTCCTGCAGCACCGGCCGGCAGTAGTTCAGCGTCCAGGCGCGCTCTGCCAGGCTGGCGAGTACATCCAGCTCGGCCAGCGCGGCCGCGCTCAGCTGCAGCGCTTCAAGATGCGGCAGCAGGCGATCGAACAGCTCCTCATAGAGGCCTTTTTCCAGCGCCAGCGCCTTGCCTTTGGAGGTCAGAACTTTATCTTCATACTCTTTCAGCTCAGGAATGATATAGCGCTCGGCGTTTTTCAGCGTCTGGCGGCGCACATAGTGGATGGGCACCAGGTGACTCTGACCGCGGCTGACCTGAATGTAGTAACCATGTACCGCGTTAAAGCCGACTTTCAGCGTATCCAGCCCCAGTTTTTCCCGCTCGCGGATCTCCAGCCGGTCAAGGTAGTCACTGGCACCGTCAGCCAGCGCCCGCCACTCATCGAGTTCAGCGTTGTAACCAGGCGCGATGACGCCGCCGTCACGCACCAGCACCGGCGGTGATTCAATAATTGCCTGCTCCAGCAGCGTACGCAGCTCAGCAAACTCGCCCGTCTGCGTGCGCAGGCTCACCAGCCGTTCCGCCTCTGCTCCGGCCAGCAGCTGATTGATTTCCGGCAGCTGCTGAAACGCATGCCGCATGCGCGCCAGATCGCGCGGGCGCGCGGTGCGCAGCGCCAGGCGTGCCAGTATGCGCTCCAGATCGCCTACCTGACGCAGGACCGGCTGCAGCGCGTCGCTCAGCGACTGCAATTCTGCAATCGCATCCTGACGCCGGACAATTGTCGTAAGGTCACGCAGCGGCATATGCAGCCAGCGCTTCAGCATACGGCTGCCCATCGGCGTGACGGTTTTATCCAGAACCGCTGCCAGCGTGTTATCGATCCCGCCGGCCAGATTCTGGGTGATTTCAAGATTGCGGCGCGTGGCCGCGTCCATGATCACGCTATCCTGCTGGCGCTCCATGCTCAGGGAGCGAATGTGCGGCAGCGTGGTACGCTGAGTATCTTTGGCATACTGCAGCAGACAGCCCGCAGCGCGCAGCCCCAGATGTGCCTGCTCCACGCCAAATCCGCGCAGGTCGCGCGTGCCGAACTGCAGATTCAGCTGCTGGCGCGCGGTGTCGATCTCAAATTCCCACAGCGGACGCCGCCGCAGCCCGCGGCGCTGGTCAATGAGCGACATCGCCTGCAGATCTTCAGGGTAGAGCAGCTCCGCAGGATTCGTGCGCTGGAGTTCTGCTGCCATCGCTTCAGCGTCGCCCGGTTCGCTCAGGCGGAAACGCCCGGAGCTGATATCCAGCGTGGCGTAGCCAAAGCCGCGCTGGCTCTGGAAGATAGCGGCCAGCAGGTTATCCTGGCGCTCCTGCAGCAGCGCTTCATCGCTGATAGTGCCAGGGGTGACAATCCGTACCACCTTGCGTTCAACCGGGCCTTTGCTCAGCGCCGGATCGCCGATCTGTTCGCAAATCGCCACTGACTCACCCAGCTGAACCAGCTTTGCCAGATAGCCCTCTACGGCGTGATAGGGCACACCGGCCATCGGAATGGGCTCACCGGCTGAAGCACCCCGTTTGGTCAGGGAGATCTCCAGCAGCTGCGAGGCGCGCTTTGCATCATCAAAGAACAGCTCGTAGAAATCGCCCATGCGGTAGAACAGCAGGATGTCAGGGTGATCGGCTTTCAGGCGCAGATACTGCTGCATCATTGGCGTGTGAGCGCTGATATTCTCTAATGTACTCATAGTATTAGGGTGTCCATGTTTAAACATAAGCAGCGCGATACATGATTCTGATTCTCTTTTATCTGCCCCTCTTAGGGCTCAGCGTGGTTGCCAGAGGCTGACTGAAGGGCGGGCAGTAACCTGAATGTGTTCACGAGTACGTGCTGATTATGATAACGGAGTCTGTATAGCAGGAAAACCGGCGCGCAGGGCTGTTTCTTCGAGGATGCTCGAAACAATGAAATCTGGCGATAGCAATAAAGCTGATGTCGAAGAAAATAGAGGTTTACACGTATCATGCAGGAAAACTGGTGTTAATTTCTTTTCTATCGTTACCTAAGCCTGGTCGGCCTGCTCCCCGTTGATTAACACACCGCAATGTTAGTAATGTCTTCATCAGTCACATGGGGACATCTCCATGAAGACGCGATTTTCCGACGAACATCTCATCAGTATTCTCCGGGAGACCTGCGTGAATTCGCCTGGAAATTTTGGTATAATATTTGTTCGATGACTGTCCGCCCGGATTCTGCTGGAGTAACTATGAGCAACACCAAAAAAACTCAGACAACCTACGTAAAGCCATCTCGTGCTGACATCGTTCGCTCGGTAGCAACATCTACGGCTGTTGAGACAGGACAGTCCTCTGAGAAGATCGAAGCTTCCCTTGAAGCGACGCGCAAAAAATTTGCTCATTTGCGTCTTGCGGTTTAATCCCTTCTTAATGCCTCGCTGACCCAGTGTTTCATCGGTTCGTAGTCCATTGATATGCCAGCATGGATGGCCGATATATACCGGGTTTTGTTTTGCTCCCAGCTTTGATAATCCAGCGGTTTGTATCCTCCCTGCACGACCATCACGTCGGCTAACAGGCGTGACAAGCGTCCGTTTCCCTCTCTGAATGGATGGATAAGTATCAGCTCGACATGAGTTATGGCGATAGCGGTGATGAGCTGTTCATCATCCATGCCGCTACATGGCGTATATTGAGCCAGATACTTGTTGTCAAATTCGTTCAGCAGTTTTGGCAACTGCGCTGAGGGGGCAAACATAAAGCCGCCCTTGCTTATATTGACCGTTCTTTCTTGTCCAGCCCACTCGTAAATATTACCCAGCCAGCGGCGATGCCAGTTTTTTAGCAGGGCTACGCTGAGTTGTCCTTCCGGGAATTGTTCTTCAAAAACGGACCGGTAGAGTTGTTCTAACAGGACAAGTTCCGCTTCATCCATCTCATCGGAAGCAGAGATACCCAGTTTATTAGCCAGAACCTGTTCGCCAGAGTCTTTCTCATACTGGCCTTCACTGCTGGATACATGGTATCGGCTCATGGAGATGCCCTGTGTTATCAAAGTAATGGAAAAAGGAGGGATTATAACGCTGGATGAGGAGTGTAAACAATAAACGTAAAATCAGTCACTTAAAATATAGCTTTTATAATCTGCTGGAAAAAAATTGTGATTAATCAGTGTCATCAGGCCAATGCATTATTAGCGTGTGAGCTGATATTCTCTAATGGACTCATAGTATCAGGAACGCAGGGCTGTTTCTTCGGGCAGGCTTCAGAATTGCAGAATGAGCCGGTACTGTTTCTGCGCTGAGGGCGCAAAATGTCATCGTCAACATTTCACGAAAGCTGCTACCATCGCGTTACTCCTGCTGACACTGCCGATAGCGAATGTTATGACCCGAAAAAGTACCAAAGCGGCCACCATTAAAGATATTGCGCAGATTGCCGGCGTAACCAATATTACCGTTTCACGCGTGTTTACTGCCCCTGATAAGGTTAAACCCGAAACGCGCGAGCGGATCCTGGCCGCAGCACGCACGCTTAACTATGTGCCTAACGCGTTTGCCCGCAATATCAAAGCCAGCCAGAGCCCTATTATCGGCGTGGTTACCGACGATACCTTTAATATTGTTTATTCCCATATCATCAAAGAGGTGTGCCGCCTGTCAGATGCCAAAGGCTATTCGGTCATGTTCTTTACCACGAACGGCAACCGGCAGATTGAGGCGCGCGCGCTGCAGACGCTGGTCAGCTATAAAGCGGCCGGGATTATTTTGTCGGTAGTGGAGGATTCTGACCGCTACGATAAAAGCCATATCGACGTGGTGCGCCACTCCTCAAGCCAGCTTATCCAGCTGGATCGTCAGTTTGATACGTTGCTGCCGGCGGTCTATATCAACAACAGCCGTGCCGGTGAGCTGGTTGCAGAAGCGATAATGAAAAAAGCGTTTCGCAATGTGCTGGTCATTGGCGGCAGCGAACACTCTCACATTACCCGGCAGCGTATTGACGGGATCCGAAGCGGGATTGACGAGCGCGTTACTCTGCACACGCTTTATACCGACTACCGCTACGAACATGCTAAGGCGATGATTCAGTCATGGTTCTCTACCACCCATGAACGCTACGATGCAATTGCCGGATTAAACGGCATGATTACGCTGGCGGCTATTAATCTGGCCAACAAGTGGGGAATGCACGACACCGGCTTTATCTCTGTTGATGAAGTACCCTGCGCCGAAGATTTTAATCAGGTTATTCCTTATGTCGCTCATGATACCGGCCAGTGGGCGCGGGTGGTGTCAGAAAATATTATCTCTGCTATTGAGGGCCGTCCCTACGAAACCCGCGTGATGCTTAATGGCTTCCTGAAAAACCTTTAGTTTCAGACGCCTGCCGGGTTTTTTCTGTAACAACACTGAAAGCGATGTTAATAAGATGTGACATGCCGCAAGGATCTTAAACTTGTCCATCTGAGAATGTTGACGTTGTCATTTTGGGTGTTTAAATTTTGATCTCATGTCTGTGGCGATGAATTTAACAATCCTCAGATAGCGTATTCCTGGCATACAGGACGTTTTTATCTTTATGTTAACGTCAACATTTCAGGTGTGGTTGCGCAGTGTTCCTGTACCGGCTTTATTTCGTAACGACGATAAGCAGTTAACTGAAAAGACCCGGAGAAAATTATGAAAGGCAAACTGAACACCCTGCTGGCGCTCTGTGTAACGACCCCTTTAATGCTGGCATCTGCACTGGCGATAGCAAAGCCGCTGACTATCGGCATGTCCTTCCAGGAGATGAATAACCCCTATTTTGTCACCATGCAGGAAGCGCTCAAGGCTGCAGCCGGCAGCATGGGGGCTACGGTGATTGAGGCAGATGCCCGTCACGATGTCTCAAAGCAGATCAACGACATTGAAGATATGCTGCAGAAAAAAGTCGACATCCTGCTGATTAATCCGGCGGACACCAACGGGGTGGAAAACGCGGTAAACGAGGCAAAAAAAGCGGGCGTAGTGGTAGTGGCGATTGACGCTCAGGCTAAAGGCCCAATCGACTCTTTTGTTGGCTCCAAAAATTATGATGCCGGCCTGCAGGCCGGAGAGTTTCTGGCGAAAGCGCTGGGCGGTAAAGGTAAGGTCGCCATTCTTGATGGTATTCCGGTGGTGCCGATCATCGAACGCGTTAAAGGGTTTGAAGATGCAATGAAGAAATATCCCGGCATCAAAATCGTTAACCGTCAGAACGGCAAACAGGAGCGTGATACTGCGCTAAGCGTTACCGAAAATATGCTGCAGGCAGCGCCGGATCTGGCCGGCATTTTTAGCGTCAACGATACCGGTGCGCTCGGGGCTCTGGCGGCGATTCAGGCGAACGGCGCAGATGTGAAACTGGTCAGCGTCGATGGTCAGCCGGAAGCGGTGAAAGAGATTGAGAAAGCGGGATCGCCGTTTATTGCAACTTCTGCGCAGTTCCCGCGTGACATGGTACGGCTGGGGCTGGGCGTGGCGATGGCGAAGCACTGGGGAAGTCAGGTGCCGGCTGCAGTACCGCTTGACGTAAAACTGATCACGAAAGAGAACGCCAGCGGCTTTAGCTGGTAATCACTCCGGGGAGGCGCTGCCATGCCGTTACTGCAACTCAGCGGAATCAGTAAATCATTTCCGGGCGTACGCGCGTTAAACAACATCAACCTGACGCTGCACGCCGGTGAAATCCATGCGCTGCTCGGTGAAAACGGGGCGGGTAAATCCACGCTGATGAAGATCCTGAGCGGTATTTATCAGCCTGACAGCGGCGAAATCGCTATCGACAATCGGCCGCAGCAGTTTGCTGGCTATCGTCAGGCGATAACAGCTGGCGTGGGAATTGTCTTTCAGGAGTTCTCGCTGATACCGGGTCTTAATGCCGTCGAGAATATTTTTCTGAATCGCGAACAGCGTACCCGCTGGGGATGGCTGGATCGCCAGACGATGCGCAGTCGTACGCTGGCGCTGCTGGCGCGGCTGGGGGTTGAACTCGATCCGGACATTGCGGTAACGCACCTCAGCGTGGCGCAGCAGCAGTTTGTTGAGATTGCCAAAGCGCTGGCGCTGGATGCGCGGATCCTGATCCTTGATGAACCTACGGCAACGCTGACGCCGGGTGAAGCTGAGCATCTGTTCCGGGTGATGCGCGACCTGCGACAGCAGGGGGTGGGCATGCTGTTCATCTCGCATCATCTGGAGGAGATCTTTGCGGTATGCGACACCATCACGGTACTGCGCGACGGAGGCTATGTTGGCACCCTCCCGGTGAGCGACTGCAGCAGCGAGCAGCTGGTAAAAATGATGGTGGGCCGTCAGGTGGCACAGCATTTCCCCGATAAGCTGCCGCTGCCGGCGGCAACGCTACCGCTGCTGGACGTCAATCTGCAGCGCCAGCGCCAGGGACCCGCAGACGCTTTTCAGCTCTGGCCCGGAGAAATTCTCGGCTTTGCCGGGCTGGTGGGATCGGGCCGCACCGAAACCGCCTGCGCGATGCTGGGTGCACAGGCGTGCTGGCAAAAGGAGGTGCGCCTGAATGGCGAGCCGCTGCGGCTGCGTACGCCCGCCGATGCCTTAGAGCAGGGGATCGGACTGCTGCCGGAAAACCGCAAAACCGAAGGGCTGGTACTGCCGTTTAGCGTGGCGCATAACATCACGCTGAACCGGCAGATCACCCACGGCGGATTTCTGCACCATGTGCGCGAGCGTGAAGTGGTCAGCGATCTTATCCGCAGGGTTGGCGTGAAAACGCCGTCAGCGGAGCAGGAGGTGAATACGCTTAGCGGCGGCAATCAGCAAAAGGTGGTCATTGCGCGCTGGCTGAATAATGACTGCAAGGTGCTGATCTTTGACGAACCCACACGCGGTATCGATGTAGGCGCAAAAATGGAAATTTATCAGCTGATGCAGCAGCTGACCCGTAAGGGCATCGCCATCATCGTCATCTCTTCTGAGCTGCCGGAGATTATTGGCCTCTGCCACCGGGTGCTGGTGTTTCGCAACGGACATATTGCGCAGGAGCTTCACGATACGGCAATCAACGCTGAAACCATCATGCTACACGCTACGGGGAACGCATCATGAGTATTCTCTCTAATTCCATGCTGTCACAAACGTCGCGCAGGCGTGGCCGGCTTGACCGCTGTCTGCACCATCCCGCCTTCCTGCCGTTTGTCGGTTTTGTGCTGCTGTTTATTGTGATGATTTTTCTCAACGATAGCTTTCTGACCGCGAACAACCTCAGCAACGTGGCGCGTCAGGTCTCTATCAACGCCATTATTGCCGTGGGAATGACCTGTGCCATCTTAACTGGCGGGATCGACCTGTCGGTGGGATCGGTGATGGCGCTCTCCGGCACCGTGGCCGCCGGTCTGATGGTAGCGGGTATTCCGATGCCGCTGGCGGTGCTGGCCGGATTGCTGATCGGTATGGGCTTTGGTGCCCTGAACGGCGGCTGTATCGCCTGGCTGCGGATGCCGCCCATCATCGTTACGCTCGCCAGCATGGGGATCGCACGGGGACTGGCGCTGATGTATACCGGGGGATATCCCATCTCCGGCCTGCCGGAAAGCTTCATGATGTTTGGCCGTGCCAGCCTGCTGGGTATTCAGGTGCCCATTTTAATCATGCTGGTGGTCTATTTGCTGGCGTGGATCCTGCTGCACCAGAAGCCCTTTGGTCGTCACGTCTACGCTCTGGGCGGCAATGAAGAGGCCGCGCGCCTGAGCGGTATCCGTGTCTCACGCACCAAGCTCTGGGTATATATCATCAGCGGACTCACGGCGGCGGTGGCCGGTATTGTGCTCAGTTCGCGTCTGATGAGCGGACAGCCCAACGCCGGTAACGGATTTGAGCTGGATGCGATCGCTGCTGTCGTGCTGGGCGGGGCGGCAATAGCTGGCGGTAAAGGTGCCATTCTTGGGACGCTGGTGGGCGCGATGATGCTCGGCATCCTCAATAATGGCCTGAATCTGATGGGGGTTTCACCCTATGTGCAGATTGTGATTAAAGGCGGGATCATTCTGGGCGCGATCTGGCTGAGTTCCGTTAAGCGTAAAGCACACCGTTAAGATAGCCTGCGGGCTATCTCTCTGTCATTCAATATTGACGTTAACATTTATCGAAAAGGATACGCTATGAATATTCTGCCGCAACAGATCAAAAGCCTGGTGAACTATGGCCCGCGCGATTATCGCCTGGAGACCTTACCGCTGCCTGAGCCAAAAGCACGCGAGCTGCTGGTAAAAGTGGGGGCATGTGGTATCTGCGCGTCTGACGTCCACTGCTGGCACGGGGCGCCAATGTACTGGGGAGATGGTAATCCGGAAAAAGCCTGGGTTAAAACGCCAGTAGTGGTGGGGCATGAGTTTTATGGCACGGTCGTCGGATATGGCGAGGGCGCGCTGGAGCATTTTGGCGTGTCGCCTGGCGACCGCGTCATCGCTGAACAGATTATTCCCTGTAATCAGTGCCGCTTCTGCAAAGATGGCAAATACTGGATGTGCGAAAAGCACGACATCTACGGCTTTCAGACGCAGGACTCTGATGGCGGTATGACCGAATATATGCTGTTCAAAGCCAACAGCCGGGTGCATAAAATTCCTGATACGCTGACGCACGAAGAGTGCGCGCTGATTGAGCCCTTCGCCTGTGCGGTCCACGCGGTGAACCGCGCGGCGATTGAATTCAATGATGTGGTGGTGCTGGCAGGGGCTGGCCCGCTCGGCACCGGCATGATTCAGGCTATCCGCCTCAAAAACCCCAAGCTGTTTATTGTACTGGATACCATTCCGGAACGTCTGGCGCTGGCGAAAAAGCTGGGGGCCGATCTGGTTTTCAACCCGCTGGAGCAGGATGTGGATGCGGAGGTGCGCAAACTCACTGACGGCTACGGCTGCGACATCTATATAGAGGCGACCGGCAACCCACTGGCAGTTAATCAGGGACTGCAGATGATCCGGCGCATGGGCCGCTATGTCGAGTTCAGCGTGTTTGGTAAGCCTGCAACGGTAGACTGGTCGATCATTGGCGACCGCAAAGAGCTGGATGTGCGCGGCTCACATCTTGGCCCGCACTGCTATGAAACGGTCATCAGCTTTTTTGAGAAAAAATGGTTCACCGCAGAAGGCATTGTTACGCACAGTTTTCCGCTGGCGGAGTGGGAGCAGGGGTTTGCGATGGCATCAGGTCGCGAATCGATCAAAGTGCTGCTGGTACCCTGAACCGTTACGTGCGCCACCTCGTCCTGAGGGGCGCACACACCGCGTAAAGTTACGACATTACTCTGTCCGTTAATGCGCTGAACGACTACCATATGCGTTCAGGTTTTTTGCTCGCTTATGGATATCTAATGCGTATTAAGGTTGCCCTCATTCCGTTGTTTTTCCTGCTTGCTGCCTGCAGCAGCAAGCCTGCGCCTCATCAGCAAGGCGATGTTGTGCCGGCACCTAAAGGCGGCTTCCTGCTGGATTCGTCGCATGCGGTTCAGCCGATGTTTGGTGACTTTGCCGGCAACCCGGCAGCAGAACAATTTATCGATCGGATGGTAGCGAAACATGGTTTTGATCGCGATCAGCTGCATGCGGTTATCGGCCAGGCAAAGAGGCTTGATTACGTACTGCGCCTGATGGATCAGCAGGCACCGAGCTATACGCCGCCAGCGGGGCCAAACGGCGCCTGGCTGCGCTACCGGAAAAAATTTATCACGCCCGATAACGTACAGAATGGCGTAGCGTTCTGGAATCAGTATAAAGATGCTCTGCAGCGGGCGCAGCAGGTTTATGGCGTACCGCCGGAAATTATCGTCGGCATTATCGGCGTTGAGACGCGCTGGGGCCGGGTGATGGGCAAAACCCGTCTGCTGGATGCGCTGGCGACGCTCTCGTTTAACTATCCGCGCCGCGCCGCCTATTTCAGCAGCGAGCTGGAGACCTTTCTGCTGATGGCGCGCACCGAACAGGACGATCCGCTGGATCTGCGCGGATCCTTTGCCGGGGCAATGGGCTATGGCCAGTTTATGCCCTCATCCTATAAAGAGTACGCGGTGGATTTCAACGGAGATGGTCATACCAATCTCTGGGATCCGGTTGATGCGATTGGCAGTGTCGCAAACTATTTCAAAGCGCACGGCTGGCGCAGCGGTGAGACAGTCGCCGTACCGGCGAGCGGACAGGCACCCGCGCTGGAGAATGGCTTCAAAACGCGTTATCCGGTTGCCACGCTGGCGGCGAGCGGTCTGACCCCGCAGGGCTCACTGAATGGCAACAGCGAAGCCAGCCTGCTGCGACTCGATCTGGGCACCAGCTATCAGTACTGGTACGGCCTGCCTAACTTCTATGTGATTACGCGTTATAACCACAGCACCCATTACGCGATGGCCGTATGGCAGCTGGGAGAGGAGGTCGCCAAAGCGCGGCAGGGCAATCTGCTTTAATGCTGTCCTTATAAAGTGTGAGGATATAATATGGCACCCTCTTTGCGGTGCCATTTCACCGCATGCAGATTATCAGGAGCACTTATGGAGCATTTACCCGCCTGTCCGCTGTGTCAGGCTGATTATACCTGGCAGGATGGCGACAACCTTAACTGCCCGTCGTGCGGCCATATCTGGTCTGCCAGCGCGGCAGAAGCGAGCGATACGCTGCTGGTACGCGATGCCAATGGCAATACGCTGGCAGATGGCGACAGCGTCACCGTGGTCAAAGATTTAAAGGTAAAGGGCAGCTCTTCGGTGCTGAAAATTGGTACCAGGGTCAAAAGTATTCGTCTGGTTGAAGGCGATCACAATATTGACTGCAAAATCGAGGGCTTTGGCCCGATGAAACTCAAATCTGAGTTTGTGAAAAAGAGCTGATGGCCGGACGGCGCAGGCCGTCCTGTTTTTTACCCTGAAGGTATTTACGCCTCCCGCTTTCGGTTCCTGCTGCGCCACCCTCTGTACTGAACACCTCCGGTCTCACTCACTGCTGAACGTCAGCGCCTGCCTGGCACAGATCGCGACTATGCTTGATTAAGCGGTACTGACTCCGGCCGATCCGGCACGCGGCAACGGCACGCTGCTGTGCGCTTCCCCGCATCCGGTCAGGATGGCATGAAACCGGACCGGAGGCAGCGGAAGCAGAGGCGCAAATTTCACTGCTGCTGGTTGAAAAGCGCCGTCTGCCGCTCCATTTACTGCTAACGTTGCGCCGCAAAAGGAGAAAGCGATGAATGATGAACAGCTGCAGCAGTTAAGCCGTCAGATTGGCGAAAAGCTCATAGCGCGCCACGCCAGCGTGACGACGGCTGAATCCTGTACCGGCGGCTGGATTGCCAAAGTTTTCACAGATATCAGCGGCAGCTCTGCCTGGTTTGAGCGCGGATTTGTCACCTATAGTAATAGTGCCAAGCAGCAGATGGCAGGCGTGCAGGCGAGCACGCTTGCGCGCTATGGCGCAGTGAGTGAAGAGACGGTACGTGAGATGGTGGCAGGCGCGTGTCAGGCGGCGCAGGCACCTTATGGGATCGCTGTAAGCGGCATTGCAGGACCGGGCGGCGGCAGCGCAGATAAACCCGTGGGCACCGTCTGGTTTGCCCTTGCCGGACCGGAAGGTATCTTTGCGCAACGCTGTGTTTTTGCAGGCGATCGCGAGGCGGTGCGGCGTCAGTCGGTGGCGTGGGCGCTGCAGACGCTGCTTGATCAATTTCTGATAAATTAGGCTTGATACTGTATGATTATACAGTATAATTATTGGCAACAGAACGAGCGGACACAGCCAGTGTTTGCTCACCCGGCATGATTAGGAGTGTAAATGGCGATCGACGAGAACAAACAGAAGGCTTTAGCTGCCGCACTGGGCCAGATTGAAAAACAATTTGGTAAAGGCTCCATCATGCGTCTGGGTGAAGACCGCTCGATGGATGTAGAAACTATTTCTACCGGCTCCCTGTCGCTGGACATCGCACTGGGTGCGGGTGGTCTGCCGATGGGCCGTATCGTAGAGATCTACGGACCGGAAGCTTCTGGTAAAACCACGCTGACGCTGCAGGTTATTGCGGCTGCACAGCGTAAAGGTAAAACCTGCGCCTTTATCGATGCTGAGCATGCGCTGGATCCGGTCTATGCGAAAAAGCTGGGCGTGGATATCGATAATCTGCTCTGTTCACAGCCGGATACCGGTGAGCAGGCGCTGGAAATCTGCGACGCGCTGGCACGTTCAGGTGCCGTTGATGTCATCATCGTTGACTCCGTTGCGGCGCTGACGCCTAAAGCGGAAATCGAAGGTGAGATCGGTGACTCGCACATGGGTCTGGCGGCACGAATGATGAGCCAGGCGATGCGTAAGCTGGCAGGTAACCTGAAACAGTCCAATACGCTGCTGATCTTCATCAACCAGATCCGTATGAAAATTGGTGTGATGTTTGGTAACCCGGAAACCACCACCGGTGGTAACGCGCTGAAGTTCTACGCCTCCGTTCGCCTTGATATCCGCCGTATCGGTGCGATCAAAGAGGGCGACGAAGTGGTAGGTAGCGAAACGCGCGTGAAAGTGGTGAAGAACAAAATCGCTGCACCGTTTAAGCAGGCAGAATTCCAGATCATGTATGGCGAAGGGATCAACACCTTTGGTGAGCTGGTAGACCTGGGCGTGAAACACAAGCTGGTGGAAAAAGCCGGTGCGTGGTACAGCTACAACGGCGATAAGATTGGTCAGGGTAAAGCAAACGCGACCAACTTCCTGAAAGAGAACCCGGCAATTGCGAACGAGATTGACAGCAAACTGCGTGAGGCGCTGCTGACAGGTGCGACAGCAGAGGCAAATACTAAAGAGCCTTCTGACGCTGAGCTTGAAAAAGCAGGCGAAACTAACGAAGATTTTTAATATCAGCGGGAGCAGCAATGCTCCCGTTTTCTTTTTTACTCCTCTGCACGCCTTCCGCTCTCTGCCCCCCATGCTTTACCCTGTCCGTTACCAACAGTAAGGCTAATGTGTATGTCATCAACATCATCACAGGCACCGGTGCCTGACTTCTCCCGTTTACTTGACCGCGCTATGCGCCTGCTTTCACAGCGCGATCACAGCCGCAGCGAGCTGAAGCGCAAACTGCAGCTCTCCGGCCAGCGTGCGGCCTATCTGCAGCAGCAGGAAAATATCCCGATTCCGGATGAGCTGCTGGAAAAAGTGCTCGACTGGTGTCAGGAAAATGGCTGGCTGAACGATAATCGATTTACTGAGCGTTTTATCCAGAGCCGGGCGCGCAAAGGATATGGTCCGCAGCGCGTCAGGATGGAGCTGCAGCAAAAAGGCATCGGACGCGACGAGATCAATCAGGCGCTGGCAGAAAGTGACGTAGACTGGATAGCGTGTGCTGCAGAGCTTGCCAGACGTAAGTTTGGCGAGCCGCTGCCGCAAACCTGGGCAGAAAAAAGCAAAGTACAGCGTTTTCTGATGACAAAAGGCTTTATGATGGAAGATATTCAGGCGGTTTTCAGAAATAGTGACGACTGAAAGGCAATGTGATTTTACTTCCTATTGCAGAAATTTTATCTTATTCCCACTTTTTGTTCCTCAGTCAGCGACGGACCGGATAGACAGGGTTTGTCAGCGAAAGGGAACGTTCGTTAGCGTGATTCCAGGAATTTTATGAGCAAGAGCACTGCTGAGATCCGTCAAGCGTTTCTCGACTTTTTTCATAGCAAGGGACATCAGGTTGTAGCCAGCAGCTCCCTCGTACCGAATAACGATCCAACGCTGCTGTTTACCAATGCCGGCATGGTGCAGTTCAAAGACGTTTTCCTTGGCCAGGACAAGCGTGATTACACGCGTGCGACTACCTCGCAGCGCTGCGTGCGCGCAGGCGGCAAGCATAACGATCTGGAAAATGTGGGTTATACCGCACGCCATCACACCTTCTTTGAAATGCTGGGCAACTTCAGTTTCGGCGACTATTTCAAGCAGGAGGCGATTGCTTATGCCTGGGAACTGCTGACGGGTGAGCAGTGGTTCAGCCTGCCAAAAGAGCGTTTATGGGTAACCGTTTACGAAACCGATGATGAAGCCTTTGATATCTGGGCTGACCAGATCGGTGTGCCGCGCGAACGCATTATTCGTATTGGCGACAACAAGGGCAGCGCATACGCATCTGATAACTTCTGGCAGATGGGCGACACCGGTCCGTGCGGTCCCTGTACTGAAATTTTCTACGATCATGGCGACCATATCTGGGGAGGCCCGCCGGGCAGCCCGGAAGAGGATGGCGATCGCTATATTGAGATCTGGAATATCGTGTTTATGCAGTTCAACCGTCAGGCTGACGGCACCATGCAACCGCTGCCTAAGCCGTCGGTGGATACCGGTATGGGGCTGGAGCGTATCGCGGCAGTCCTGCAGCATGTGAACTCCAACTATGAGATCGATCTCTTTGCGCAGCTGATCAAATCTGTTGCTCAGGTCACTGGCGCAAGCGACCTCAATAACAAATCGCTGCGCGTTATCGCAGATCATATCCGCTCCTGCGCCTTCCTGATTGCCGATGGCGTCATGCCATCGAATGAGAACCGTGGCTATGTGCTGCGTCGCATCATTCGTCGTGCGGTCCGCCACGGCAACATGCTGGGCGCGAAAGAAGCATTCTTCTATAAGCTGGTGGCACCGCTGATTGAGGTCATGGGCGCTGCGGGTGAAGATCTGAAGCGTCAGCAGAAACTGGTAGAAAATGCGCTGAAAGCGGAAGAGGAGCAGTTTGCTAAAACGCTGGAGCGTGGTCTGGCGCTGCTGGATGATGAGCTGGCAAAAGTGAGCGGCGACACGCTGGATGGTGAAACCGTCTTCCGTCTTTATGACACCTTTGGCTTCCCGGCGGATTTGACCGCTGACGTTTGTCGCGAGCGCAATCTGAAGATTGATGAGGCGGGATTTGAAGCCGCTATGGAGCAGCAGCGCCAGCGCGCGCGCGAAGCCAGCGGCTTTGGCGCGGACTACAATAGCGTTATTCGCGTTGATGCCGTAACCGAATTTAAAGGTTATGAAGAGCTGGCGCTGAACGCCACGATTGAAGCACTGTTTGTTGATGGTCAGTCAGTGGAACAGATCACCGCTGGGCAGGATGCCGTCGTGATCCTGAACGCTACGCCGTTCTACGGTGAATCAGGTGGGCAGGTGGGGGATACTGGCGTACTCACAGGGCAGAATGCTGAATTTAGCGTGCAGGATACGCAAAAGTATGGCAAAGCACTGGGACATATCGGTAAGCTCACTCATGGTCAGCTGCGTATCGGTGATGCGCTGCAGGCGCAGGTAAACGAAGCGCGTCGGGCACGTATTCGCCTGAATCACTCGGCAACGCACCTGATGCATGAAGCACTGCGTGAAGTGCTGGGCGATCACGTCGGGCAGAAAGGCTCGCTGAATAACGATAAATATCTGCGTTTTGACTTCTCGCATTCTGAAGCGATGAAGCCGCAGCAGATCCGTGAAGTTGAAGATATCGTCAATGCACAGATCCGCCGCAACCTGCTGATTCAGACAGATATCATGGATCTGGAAGAGGCTAAAGCGCGTGGGGCGATGGCGCTGTTTGGCGAGAAGTACGATCAGCGGGTGCGCGTGGTCAGCATGGGCGAATATTCAGTGGAGCTGTGTGGCGGTACGCACGCTGCGCGCACGGGTGATATCGGCTTGTTCCGCATTCAGTCTGAGTCGGGCACGGCTGCCGGTATTCGTCGTATCGAAGCGCTGACCGGTGAAGCGGCAATTGCTCAGCTGCATGCACAGAGCGATCAGCTGGCTGACATTGCTCAGGTGGTGAAGGCCAACAGTAGCAACCTCAGTGAGAAGGTGCGCGGTCTGGTGGATAACGTACGCGCGCTGGAGAAAGAGCTGCAGCAGCTACGCGATCAGCAGGCAGCCCAGGAGAGCGCATCGCTGAGCAGCAGCGCCATTGAAATCAGGGGCGCTAAACTGCTGGTAAGTGAGCTGAGTAACACTGAACCGAAAATGCTGCGTACGATTATGGATGACCTTAAAAACCAGCTTGGGTCTGCCGTGATCGTACTGGCAACGGTAGCAGAAGGTAAGGTTTCGCTGATTGCAGGCGTAACTAAAGATCTGACCGACCGCGTGAAAGCAGGTGAGCTGATTAGCGCGCTGGCCGTTCAGGTGGGCGGAAAAGGCGGTGGACGTCCTGACATGGCGCAGGCGGGCGGTACCAATCCGCAGGCGCTGGCAGGCGCGCTGGCAGGCGTACAGGAGTGGGTAAGCAGCCGGCTGTAACAATTAAAATTAAGCGTTGTATAGCGCCAGGAACGTCTGTTCCGGCGCTTTTTAGTGCAATGGACACCAGGTAATGACAAAGTCCGGTCGATGTAGTGTATTTCGGCTAAACTGATTATCAGCAGAATGTATTGGTGTGACAAATCACAATGGTGTATTTGTCATAGGTATTGTTCAGCGGTATATGATGGATATGGCCGGGAGCCCGAACAGGCCCGACTCTTTTAATCTTTCAAGGAGCAAAGAATGCTTATTCTAACTCGTCGAGTTGGTGAAACCCTCATGATTGGCGATGAGGTGACTGTAACGGTGCTGGGCGTTAAAGGTAACCAGGTCCGCATTGGCGTTAATGCGCCAAAAGAAGTATCGGTACATCGTGAAGAGATTTATCAGCGTATTCAGGCTGAAAAAACACAAACCACGGGTTACTAACGTTTTCAGCGTCTCGCTCATGGGCGAGACGCTACCTTTCTGCTCCCTCCATCCGTTTATTTCTGTTTTAGCTTCCTCGCTTTTTTCATTACTGCTCTGGCTTTTGCTGTTGATAAATCACCCTTTTCGCCGTTAAATCAGCCGAATTGTGCGTCATTTGTGCAATCGAACGCGTGAGTGAAAAAAGTCGGGAGAAATTGTTTGACTTATAAGTCCGGGAAAGTAATATGTGCGCCACGCAGTGCCGATGAGCAGAAACAAGTTCAGAAGCACGGTTCGGAAGAACGCGTAAGGTGAGGTGGCCGAGAGGCTGAAGGCGCTCCCCTGCTAAGGGAGTATGCGGTCAAAAGCTGCATCCGGGGTTCGAATCCCCGCCTCACCGCCATTTCCGATGCATCCATAGCTCAGCTGGATAGAGTACTCGGCTACGAACCGAGCGGTCGGAGGTTCGAATCCTCCTGGATGCACCATCTTTTAGATGGTAGCGGATAAAGTTAAAGAGTGAACGAGCAGTTCCTTTCATGGTGAGTTGTTAGCACCCTGCGTAATACAAGAATTACCTCAATGCATCCATAGCTCAGCTGGATAGAGTACTCGGCTACGAACCGAGCGGTCGGAGGTTCGAATCCTCCTGGATGCACCATTCTTTGTATCATTTCAGGCTTGTTGCAGTTAGTCCATCGTAAGAAATACCTCAATGCATCCATAGCTCAGCTGGATAGAGTACTCGGCTACGAACCGAGCGGTCGGAGGTTCGAATCCTCCTGGATGCACCATTTTCACCCCCTTTCAGTGTTATCAACGTCGCTTCTTTGCAGGCTACGCTTCAGTGCATCCATAGCTCAGCTGGATAGAGTACTCGGCTACGAACCGAGCGGTCGGAGGTTCGAATCCTCCTGGATGCACCATTCTCTGCTTTTTCCCCATATGCTTCAGTTAAACCCGTTACCGACAGCTTCAGCACCCGGGCTGTGCTCTCCAAATCTCCCCGGCAGTACCAGCCGCTTTCGCAATTAACCCGTCTCTGTTCAGCGATTTTAGCGCCGCCAGAGTTCACTGGCGTTAATAGGAATGCTGACTCTCTTTTGTACTCTGTTTTGAAAAATGCTGCATTTACCGCCATTTATGCCCGGTTTTGTTCCCTGACCTTTTTCTGAAAACGAAAATTCCTAATGCTTTCAAAGCATTTGCGGTTAAGCCTGCCTGGCGACAACCTGAGCGCATTAAGCTAAAGTAATGGCTCATTTTGTCGTACGTGCGATATGCCATTACCGTGAATGATTTCCTGATTTATGGCTCGCTGCTGGGCAGCAGCTTTCTGAGCGCTACGCTGCTTCCGGGCAGTTCAGAAGCTGTACTGATAGCGCTGCTGGTTGCTCAGAAAGGATCGGTATATGGCCTGTTGCTGGCTGCATCAGTGGGAAACACGCTGGGTGGCCTGACCAACATTTTTCTTGGTCGCCTTATGCCGCAGAACGGGCAGGGGCGATGGCATGACACAGCATTGACGTGGTTACACCGATGGGGCCCTGCGGCATTGATCTTTAGCTGGCTGCCGGTTGCTGGCGATCTGCTTTGCGTTCTCGCAGGCTGGTTGCGCTTCAGCTGGCTGCCTTGCATGCTGTTTCTCGCTCTCGGCAAAACGCTGCGTTATATCTTTATCGCGATCGCCACAATACAGGGTATGGAGTGGTGGCATTGATTCGCACAGATTCGAGGCTACGGTTAACATTATGCTGAACAAAAATAAATTATTCTCACAGCGGGAGGTTAATGTGATCCCGGACGTATCAAAAGCGCTCTCCTGGCTGGAAGCGCATCCCGACGCGTTAAAGGGTATCGGCCGTGGCATCGAACGCGAAACGTTACGCGTCGGGCCCGATGGTCATCTGGCTACTACCGGCCATCCGGCATCGCTTGGCTCGGCGCTGAAGCATGACTGGATCACCACGGATTTTGCGGAAACGCTGCTGGAGTTCATTACGCCGGTCGATAAAAATATCGATCGCTCGCTGACCTTCCTGCGCGACATCCATCGCCATGTGGCAAAACAGCTGGGTGAAGAGCGCATGTGGCCCTTCAGTATGCCCGGTCACGTTGACGATACCGATAAAATTGAGCTGGCGCAGTATGGCAGTTCAAACGTGGGCCAGATGAAGACCCTCTACCGGCAGGGGCTGAAAAACCGCTACAGCGCGCTGATGCAGATTATCTCTGGCGTGCATTACAACTTCTCGCTGCCGCTCTCTTTCTGGCAGGAGTGGGCGGATGTAAAAGATGCTGAGAGCGGTAAAGAGACCATCTCTGCGGGCTATCTGCGCCTGATCCGCAACTATTATCGTTTCGGCTGGGTGATCCCTTATCTGTTTGGTGCCTCGCCGGCGATCAGCTCCTCATTTCTTCAGGGGCGTGAGAGTCAGCTGCCGTTTGAAACGGATGGTAAAGATACGCTGTGGCTGCCGTATGCGACCTCTCTGCGCCTGAGTGACCTGGGTTATACCAATAAGTCACAAAGTAATCTCGGTATTACCTTCAACTCGCTGGAAGGGTATGTGAGCGCGCTGAAGGCCGCAATCAAAACCCCTTCTGAAGAGTACGCAGCCATGGGCGTCAAAGATGCTGAAGGCAACTGGCTGCAGCTTAATACTAATGTACTGCAGATTGAGAACGAGCTGTATGCGCCTATCCGTCCGAAGCGCGTTACCCGTTCGGGAGAAGCCCCTTCTGATGCGCTGCTGCGTGGCGGCATTGAGTATATTGAAGTGCGCTCGCTTGATATCAATCCGTTCTCACCGGTAGGTGTGGATGCCGATCAGGCGCGCTTCCTCGATCTGTTCCTGATTTGGTGTACGCTGGCCGATGCCCCTGAACTGAGCGCCAGCGAGCTGCTCTGCAGTCGCAAAAACTGGAACCGCGTGGTGATGGAAGGACGTAAGCCAGGGCTGGTTATTGGCGTTGGCTGCAGCGACACTGAACATTCGCTGGTTGAAGTAGGCAAAGCGCTCTTTGCCGATCTGCGTCGCGTCGCGGAAGTGCTGGATAGCAACGAGGGCAGCACGCAATATCAGCAGGTATGCGATCAACTGGTAGCTTCTTTTGACGATCCTGAGCTAACCTACTCGGCGCGCATTCTTCACGCTATTAAAGAGAACGGCCTGACCGGAGCAGGTGTTGCACTGGCGGAGCAGTACCGGCAGATGCTCTGCGCGGAGCCACTGGAAATTCTGACCGAAGCGGATTTCACTCAGCAGGCGCAGGAGTCTGTTGCTGCACAGCAGGCGCTGGAAGCGAGTGATAGCATAAGCTTTGAGGATTATCTGGCAGGTCGGGAAGGCTGAAAAAGAAAATGGCCACATCACTGTGGCCAAAATTAACATCTCTGTTGTCAGGGATGATGATAACAAATGCGCGTCTTTCATATATTCAGACGCAGAACGACGAGAAAAGTTTCATCGTTCAGAAAAAATTTTTCAAACAGGAGGTGACGTATGCCACTACTGGACAGTTTTACCGTTGATCACACCATCATGGCCGCGCCGGCAGTACGCGTGGCAAAGACCATGACAACTCCGCATGGCGATACCATCACCGTTTTCGATCTGCGTTTCTGCCGGCCAAACATCGACATTCTGACCGAGCGCGGGATCCATACGCTGGAGCATCTGTTTGCCGGCTTTATGCGCGATCACCTCAACGGTGAGGGCGTGGAGATCGTAGACATCTCTCCAATGGGGTGCCGTACCGGTTTCTACATGAGCCTGATCGGCACGCCAGATGAGCAGCGCGTGGCGCAGGCGTGGAAAGGGGCGATGGAAGATGTTCTGAAAGTCAAAGATCAGAATCAGATCCCGGAGCTTAATGAGTATCAGTGTGGCAGCTACAAGCTGCACTCCCTGGACGAAGCGCAGCAGATTGCGCGTAATGTTCTGTCACACGAGATCGGTATTAATCGCAACGAAGATCTGAAGCTGCCAGCAGAGAAGCTGAAAGAGTTGCATATCTGATTAGCCCTTTCTGTAAAAACGCCGCATATTCTGCGGCGTTTTTTTGTATCACGATCCCACTGAGCTTTTCAGCGGCTGCTGCGGTGTAACCCGCACCTGCTTCACCATGTTGTCCTGCACGTCGAGAATATCGATGTCATAGCTGCCAACCTGTACCCGCGTTTCGGTCTGCGGGATCTCTTCCAGCGCCTCAAGCAGCATGCCGTTAATGGTGCGCGCTTCCTCTTCCGGCAGCGTCCAGTTGAACGCCTTATTGATTTCGCGCACGTTAGCGCTGCCTTCAATCAGCACCGAGCCATCATTCTGTGGCATCACCTCTTCTGCGAGAGAAGGGGACATGGAGGTAGTAAAGTCGCCAACGATCTCTTCCAGAATATCTTCGATGGTGATGAGCCCCTTAATATCGCCATACTCATCCACTACCAGACCCGCTTTTTTCTTATTGCGCTGGAACTTAACCAGCTGCACATTCAGCGGCGTGCCTTCCGGCACATAGTAGATCTCATCAGCCGCGCGCAGCAGACGATCCTTATTGAACTCCTTTTTTTCCGTCATCATGCGCCAGGCTTCGCGCACGCGCAGCATGCCCACGGTATCGTCCAGCGAATCGCGAAACAGCACAATACGCCCATGCGGTGAGTTACTCAGCTGACGCTCAATCGATTTCCAGTCGTCATTGATATTGATACCAACAATTTCATTGCGCGGCACCATGATGTCATCCACGCTGACTTTTTCCAGATCGAGCACGGAGAGCAGCATATCCTGATTACGGCGAGACATCAGCGAGCGCGACTCGTAGACAATGGTGCGCAGCTCCTCTTTGCTCAGCGCGGAGTTTACGGAGCCCTCTGTTTTAATCCCCACCATACGCATCAGCATGCGCGTAATGGTATTAAGCAGCCAGACCAGTGGCAGCATCACATACTGCAGCGGCGCCAGTAAAACGCTGCTGGGGTAGGCCACTTTTTCAGGGTAGAGCGCTGCGATAGTTTTAGGCAGGACTTCAGCAAAAACCAGAACAACAAAGGTCAGCACGCCGGTGGCGATAGCAACCCCGGCATCACCATACAGACGCATCCCTACGATAGTCCCCAGTGCGGAGGCGAGAATATTGACCAGGTTGTTGCCGATTAAGACCAGACTAATCAGGCGATCGGGCCGGCGCAGCAGTTTCTCAACGCGCCGCGCTGCACGATTACCGCTTTTCGCTTTGTGCCGCAGCTTATAGCGGTTGAGCGTCATCATGCCGGTCTCAGAGCCGGAGAAGTACGCTGAGACCAGCACCATGATGACAAGAATGATAATCATCGTGGTGGTTGAAACATGTTCCAACGAAAAATTCCTTAGTGGGAAGTGAGAAGATGCTGCAGTACGCGACTGCCGAAGTAAGCCATGGTCAGCAGCAGCGCACCGCCGCAGTTAAACCAGACCACGCGCCGTCCGCGCCACCCTTCACGGTAGTGCCCCCAGAGCAGCACGATATAGACGAACCAGGCAAGAATGGAGAGCACCGCTTTATCGATATTCTCTGCGCTGAACAGGTTGTCCATGAAGAAAAGCCCGGTGCAAAGCACCAGCGTCAGCAGCACCACGCCAATCTGCGTGATATGAAACATTTTGCGCTCAATGCTTAGCAGCGGCGGCATATCCTGCGTAAAGGCGAGCTTTTTGTTTTTCAGCTGATAGTCGATCCACGCCAGCTGCAGCGCATAGAGCGCGGCAATAATCAGCGTGGCATAAGCAAACAGCGACAGACCGATATGCACCATCATGCCCGGCGTGGTCTCGAGGTGCGTAATAAAGGCATTCGGGACAAAGGTGGCAAACGCCAGATTAATTAACGCAAAGCTATAAACCACCGGCAGCAGCAGCCAGCCACGGTTACGTGAAGCCACAATAGTCATAATGGCGCAAATCAGCAGGCTCACCAGCGATCCGATATTAAGTAAGCTGAGATTTTGCCCGCTGTCGATAGCAAATATCCGCTGCTGCAGCGCGACAGCATGCGCAATCAGCGCAACGCAGGCGGACAGGACAGCAAATCGCCGCCAGCCGCTGTTACGTTTCAGTAAGCTGGGGATGATAAGTGCAAGACTGAGGGAGTAGGCGAAGAGCGCCACGATCGCGAAAACGAACATAGATCCTTTCTGAGAGTGATGAGATAAGGAAAAAAGCAGTATAGCGTCAGCGGCAGTATGCTCCAAACGATCTCACGGTCAATTGCAGAGATCGCTCAGGCTTCGTGTTATAATCCGGCGCATTGTGTCGCTCAGGCGGCCTCGCTACGGTATTAAGTGAGAGAGCATGTTTGATAATTTAACCGATCGTTTGTCGCAAACCCTGCGCAACATCAGCGGCCGCGGACGGCTGACCGAAGAGAACATCAAAGATACCCTGCGCGAAGTGCGCATGGCGCTGCTGGAGGCGGACGTTGCGCTGCCGGTAGTACGTGAATTTATTAACCGCGTAAAAGAAGCCGCGGTCGGACACGACGTCAATAAAAGCCTGACGCCGGGTCAGGAGTTTATCAAGATTGTCCGCAACGAGCTGATTGCGGCAATGGGGGCTGAAAATAATACCCTGAACCTGAATGCGCAGCCGCCGGCCGTGGTGCTGATGGCGGGCCTGCAGGGTGCCGGTAAAACCACCAGTGTGGGTAAGCTCGGTAAGTTTCTGCGTGAAAAGCACAAGAAAAAAGTGCTGGTGGTCTCAGCTGACGTTTATCGCCCGGCGGCGATTAAACAGCTGGAGACGCTGGCGCAGCAGGTGGGGGTGGATTTCTGTCCCTCCGATCTCAGCCAGAAGCCGGTTGACATCGTTAAGCATGCGCTGAAAGAGGCGAAGCTGAAGTTCTACGACGTGCTGCTGGTGGATACCGCCGGTCGTTTGCACGTAGACGAAGCGATGATGGACGAAATCAAACAGGTCCACGCCGCCATTAATCCGGTGGAAACGCTGTTTGTTGTCGATGCCATGACCGGTCAGGATGCCGCGAACACGGCTAAAGCATTTAATGAAGCGCTGCCGCTGACCGGGGTGATCCTGACCAAGGTTGATGGTGACGCACGCGGCGGTGCCGCGCTTTCGATTCGTCACATCACCGGTAAACCAATCAAGTTTATGGGGATGGGTGAGAAAACCGAGGCGCTGGAAGCGTTTTATCCCGACCGTATCGCCTCGCGCATTCTGGGCATGGGCGATGTCCTGTCGCTGATTGAAGATATTGAAAGCAAGGTTGACCGCGATCAGGCGGAAAAGCTGGCGAAAAAGCTGAAAACCGGTGACGGTTTCGATCTCAATGACTTCCTTGAGCAGCTTAAGCAGATGCGCAATATGGGCGGTATGGCCAGCCTGATGGGCAAACTGCCGGGTATGGGGCAGCTGCCGGATAACGTTAAATCGCAGATGGATGACAAGGTGCTGGTGCGCATGGAGGCCATCATTAACTCCATGACGCGTAAAGAGCGTGAGAAGCCTGAAATCATCAAGGGTTCACGCAAGCGTCGCATCGCGACCGGCGCCGGTATGCAGGTGCAGGATGTCAATCGGCTGCTGAAGCAGTTCGATGATATGCAGCGCATGATGAAAAAGATGAAGAAAGGCGGCATGGCAAAAATGATGCGCGGCATGAAGGGTATGATGCCGCCAGGTTTCCCGGGCCGTTAAGATATCGCTACACAGCCAGAAAAGTATGCTACTGCGGTTGCTTTTTGCGCCAAAATGAGTAAAATTTTCGGGCTTTTTATATTGCACCCGGGCCCCGTTCCTCGATGGGGCCCGGTTGTTTTATTAACTAAAGAGGATGTTATGGTAACAATTCGTTTGGCACGTCACGGCGCAAAAAAGCGTCCGTTCTACCAGGTCGTCGTCACTGACAGCCGCAATGCACGCAACGGCCGCTTCATTGAGCGCGTTGGTTTCTTCAACCCGATCGCATCTGGTCAGGCTGAAGGTCTGCGTCTGGACCTGGACCGTATTGAGCACTGGGTTGGCCAGGGCGCAACGCTTTCCGATCGCGTTAACGCGCTGATCAAAGAAGCAAAAAAAGCAGCTTAATCTGTCACGGTGGTGAGCATGACCAGTAAACCTGCCGCACAGCCTCCTGTTAACCCCATCGTTTTGGGCAAAATGGGTGCCGCTTACGGAATTCGGGGCTGGCTCAAAGTGTTTTCCTCCACTGAAGACGCTGAAAGCATCTTCGACTACCAACCCTGGTTTATCCAGCGCGCCGGTAAATGGCAGCAGGTAGAACTGGAAGGTTGGAAGCACCACAATCAGGACCTGATTATCAAAGTCAACGGCATTGACGATCGGGACGCGGCGGCGCAGTTAACCAATTGTGAAATCACGGTTGACTCCACGCAGCTGCCTGCGCTGGGAGAGGGTGATTACTACTGGAAAGACCTTATGGGTTGTAAAGTAGTTAACCTCGACGGCTATGAGATGGGCAAAGTCATTGATTTGATGGAAACCGGCTCAAACGACGTACTCGTCGTTAAGGCGAACCTGAAAGATGCATTCGGTGTACAGGAGCGGTTAATACCGTTTCTCGATGAACAGGTTATCAAGAAAGTCGATCTCGCTACTGGCACTATTGAAGTAGACTGGGATCCTGGTTTTTGATCTCCGGACAATCCGGTAACGTAACGGCGAACGCGATGTGGATTGGTGTTATCAGCCTGTTTCCAGAGATGTTTCGCGCTATTACCGAGTACGGGGTAACTGGCCGGGCAGTTAAAAATGGCCTGCTCAACATTGAGAGCTGGAGTCCTCGTGACTTCACGCACGACCGGCACCGTACCGTGGACGATCGTCCTTACGGCGGCGGACCGGGAATGTTGATGATGGTGCAACCCTTACGGGATGCGATCCACGCAGCGAAAGCAGCGGCGGGAGAAGGTGCTAAGGTGATTTATCTGTCACCTCAGGGGCGCAAACTTGACCAGCAGGGCGTTTGCGAACTGGCGACTAACCAGAAACTGATTCTGGTCTGTGGTCGCTACGAAGGTATTGATGAGCGCGTGATCCATACAGAGATTGACGAAGAGTGGTCAATCGGTGATTACGTTCTCAGTGGTGGTGAGCTGCCAGCCATGACGCTGATTGACTCCGTCGCCCGGTTTATTCCCGGCGTACTGGGCAAGCAGGCGTCCGCCGATGAAGACTCATTCTCGGATGGTTTGCTGGATTGCCCGCACTATACCCGGCCTGAAGTGTTAGAAGGGATGGAAGTACCGTCAGTTCTGCTGTCGGGCAACCATGCCGATATTCGCCGCTGGCGCCTGAAACAGTCGCTAGGCCGTACCTGGCTAAGAAGACCTGAACTTCTGGAAAACCTGGCTCTGACTGAAGAGCAAGCAAGGTTGCTGAATGAGTTCCAGCGGGAACAGCAGCAGCAACAAAACGATGAAGCGGAAGAGTAATCTTCCCTGACTATCAGTTTACCCAGGATATGAGATTTAATTATGAGCAACATTATCAAGCAAATTGAACAAGAACAGCTGAAACAGGATGTACCTTCATTCCGTCCGGGTGATTCCGTGGAAGTGAAAGTATGGGTCGTTGAAGGTTCTAAAAAACGTCTGCAGGCATTCGAGGGCGTGGTTATCGCTATTCGTAACCGCGGTCTGCACTCTGCATTCACTGTTCGTAAGATTTCCAACGGCGAAGGCGTTGAGCGTGTCTTCCAGACTCACTCTCCGGTAATTGACAGCATTACTGTCAAACGTCGTGGTGCTGTGCGTAAAGCCAAACTGTACTACCTGCGTGAGCGCACCGGTAAGTCAGCTCGTATCAAAGAGCGTCTTGGCGCGTAAGCGACATCTCAAAGTTAATAGCAAACAAGGGGTTGGCATAATGCCAGCCCCTTTTTTATGGATGCTTTAAGCGATAAACCGCGGCCTCAACCGGCCCGTCCGGCAGCACAATCAGCCCGTGCTGGCAGCCTGTCAGCGTAAACCCGCTGCGTAATGCCACGGCGCGGCTGGCGACATTATCTGTGGCGGCCAGGATTTCCAGCTCCGTGATATCTGGCCGGCTAAAACCCAGGGTTATCAGTTGCGCTACCGCGCGTGTAGCCACGCCCTGACGCTGCGCATCGCTGCGTACCCAGTAGCCCAGCGCTGCAACCTCGCCGGGCTGACGGGCAAAACGGATCCCGGCCCCTCCCAGCAGACGATAACGGCTGTCTGCGATCGCAAACCTTTCGGCCTCACCTCTGACACGCTCTGCGTGAGCGAAATTAAACCAGCTTACTGCCTCTTCCGGCCGGTAATTTTCATGCGCCCACGTCATCCAGGGCAGCAGGGTATCAAGAGACTGATTGACGGCCTCAGCAAAAGCAGTTGCATCTGACAGCGCAAAGGGACGCAGGATTATCTCAGTCATAATCAGTCAGCCTTCATAAATCGTGAGGAATTACAGAATATTAACTGAGCGCGCAGTGAAAAACGAGTCGCAGCTCTACGATAGTGTAATTTTATATTTACATCCATCCGGCAAGGTATACAGTGTCATTTATTTATATGTATCTGATAAATATAAATTTAAATGCAAATTTATACCGTGGTGCAATGCAGGTGGTAAAAATAGTGTACACGCATGGATTGCATACAATACAGCCTGTGATAGAGTAAGCGTCATCCTCACTGAGGATTCAAACCGCACAGATGAGTAAAAAGGATCGCCACCATGCAGAAAGACGCGCTGAATAACGTACATATCGCTGACGAACAGATTTTAATTACGCCGCAGGAGCTGAAAGCACGCTTTCCGCTGACGGCAGAGCAGGAAGCTCAGATTACTGCTTCGCGTAAAACTATTGCGGACATTATTGCCGGGCGCGATCCGCGTCTGCTGGTGGTCTGCGGTCCCTGCTCAATTCACGATCCGGAAGCAGCGTTAGCGTACGCCCGTCAGTTAAAAGATCTCTCTGTGCAGCTGAAGGATCAGCTCTATATCGTCATGCGCGTCTATTTTGAAAAACCCCGCACCACCGTAGGCTGGAAAGGGCTGATCAACGATCCTTACATGAACAACTCATTTGATATGGAAGCCGGGCTGCACATTGCGCGTCAGCTGCTGGTAAACCTGGTTGAAATGGGTTTGCCACTGGCGACAGAAGCGCTGGATCCTAATAGCCCGCAATATCTCGGCGATCTGTTTAGCTGGTCAGCCATTGGTGCGCGCACCACGGAATCACAAACGCACCGTGAAATGGCGTCTGGTCTTTCAATGCCGGTAGGTTTTAAAAACGGCACCGATGGCAGTCTCGGCACGGCGATCAACGCTATGCGTGCGGCAGCGATGCCTCACCGTTTTGTCGGCATTAACCAGGCAGGGCAGGTCTGCCTGCTGCAGACGCAGGGCAACCCGGACGGACACGTGATCCTGCGCGGTGGCAAAGCGCCTAACTACGGCCCGGACGATGTTGCACAGTGTGAAAAAGAGATGCTGAAAGCAGGACTGCGCCCGGCCTTAATGATAGATTGCAGCCATGGCAATTCTAACAAAGACTATCGTCGTCAGCCTGGCGTAGCCGAATCGGCTATTGCGCAGATCAAAGATGGAAACCGCTCTATTATTGGCCTGATGCTTGAGAGCAATATTCACGAAGGCAATCAGCCTTCAGAGCAGCCGCGCAGCGAAATGAAGTATGGTGTCTCGGTGACCGATGCCTGCATTGACTGGAATACTACCGAAACGCTGCTGCGCACGATCCATCAGGATCTGCAGGGAGTGCTGTCGGCGCGTCTGTCACACGAGGTATAAAGAGTCATGGTGGCTGAACTGACCGCATTGCGCGATCAAATTGATGAAGTCGATCAGGCGCTGCTTGGGCTGCTGGCAAAACGACTGGAGCTGGTGGCACAGGTTGGCGAAGTAAAAAGCCGTTACGGCCTGCCGATTTATGTACCCGAGCGTGAAGCAAGCATGCTGGCGTCACGCCGGCAGGAAGCAGAAGCGCTCGGCGTATCTCCCGATCTGATTGAAGATGTATTGCGTCGTCTGATGCGGGAATCCTATACCCATGAGAATGACAAAGGTTTCAAAACCCTTTGTCCTTCACTGCGTCCGGTAGTGATCGTCGGCGGCAGCGGCAAGATGGGGCGTCTGTTTGAAAAAATGCTGACACTGTCCGGTTATCAGGTGCGCATTCTGGACAAAGAGGACTGGGATCGCGCCGATCGGCTGCTGCAGGATGCGGGCATGGTGATCATCAGTGTCCCAATCCATCTTACCGAGAAGATCATCGCCGATCTGCCTGCGCTGCCGGACGACTGCATCCTGGTCGATCTTGCATCGGTAAAAAACAGGCCGCTGCAGGCCATGCTTGCCGCGCACGCCGGACCGGTACTGGGGCTGCACCCGATGTTTGGGCCCGACAGCGGCAGTCTGGCAAAACAGGTTGTGGTCTGGTGCGACGGTCGTCAGCCGGAAGCGTATCAGTGGTTCCTGGAACAGATTCAGGTTTGGGGAGCACGGCTGCACTGCATCAGCGCCGCAGAGCACGATCAGAACATGGCCTTTATTCAGGCGCTGCGTCACTTTACGACTTTTGCTTACGGCCTTCACCTGGCTGAAGAGAATGTGAACCTGGATCAGCTGCTGGCGCTCTCTTCACCTATTTACCGGCTGGAGCTGGCCATGGTAGGGCGGCTATTTGCGCAGGATCCACAGCTCTATGCCGATATCATTATGGCTTCAGAAAGCAACCTGGCGCTGATAAAACGTTACCATCAGCGCTTTGGTGAAGCTATATCGCTACTGGAACAGAGCAATAAGCAGGCGTTTATCAGCAGTTTTGAGCGCGTGGAACAGTGGTTTGGCGATCACGCCCAGCGTTTTCTGGTTGAAAGCCGCAGTCTGTTACGCTCGGCTAACGATAGCCGGCAATAAAAAAAGGCACCCTCAGCGGTGCCTTTTCTGCTTATATGCGGGGTTCAACCGGAACCACATTTTCACCGGGATAGCAGCCCAGCACTTTCAGTGAGCGCGTCAGCTGGCGTAATTCTGCCAGCGCCAGCTGCATATTTTCCGACTGCAGATTGCCCTGCACATCAATGTAGAACATCTCTTCCCACGGGTTACCGTTAATCGGGCGATTCTCCAGCCGGCTCATAATCAGATTATGGTTGCGCAGTACCAGCAGGGCCTCTACCAGCGCACCCGCCTGCTGACCGGTAGCCATGATCAGCGTGGTTTTGGCCGGGACCTGCACCGAAACGTCAACCGGCTTGCGCGCCAGTACGATAAAACGCGTGTGGTTCTGCTGCTGATTTGCCAGGTTACGCTCCAGCACCTGCAGCCCATAGAGTTCACCGCCTGCTTCGCTGCCCAGGGCGGCAACCTCTGGGGAATTAAGCGCGGCGACTTTCTCCATGGCTGCGGCAGTGCTTTCGGTGTACTCAATTTTCCACTGCGGGAAACGGTTAATAAACTGACTGCACTGCTGAAAAGGCTGGGGATGACTGTAGACGGTTTTGATCTGTTTAAGCGTGGTGGTCTCTTTTACCAGTACACAGTGCTCGATAGGGATGGTCAGTTCGCCAATGATTGAGAGCGACGTCTGCTGCAGCAGATCGTAAACATCATTGATAGAGCCTGAGCTGGTGTTTTCAATTGGCATCACCGCATAGTCAGCCTGGCCAGCCTCAACCTGCTGGATAATATCCTGAAATTTCAGACAGCCGTTTTCAACATATGAAGCAAAATGGCGTGACGCATATTTACGGGCGGCCAGATGCGAATAAGATCCCTTAGGTCCCAGAAAGGCGATGCGGGGCGCCAGCGCGTGCGGGTGGTTCAGGTTTTTCTGCAGCAGCGCCTGCTGCGTCAGCACCGAATCTTCAATAATCAGCTGAAACAGACGGGTAATGTAGTGGGCATCGAGCTGCTGCTGCTTACCGAGGGAAATCAGATTTTCCAGCAGGGCACGCTCCCGCTCAATATCACGTATGGGCCGCAGCGTGGTCAGTTTCGCCTGGGCAACTTCGATTGCCAGCGACCGTCGCTCGGCCAGCAGTGTAAGTAGTTTGCTGTCAACTGCGCTGATTTTATCGCGCAGCACCAGCAGTGGATTATCGATACTCATTAAGCTCACCTGTAAATACAGTTAAAAAAAAAGCCTCCCGCTGGGGGAGGCTTTGTCATTCGTCTTCGCATTCATTTTCGCATGACGACGCGCCTCCCGTTCAGGGGAAGGTAAAAAAGAATGCGAAGAAAAATGGCTGATGTTTCATGGTTTATTCCGGCAGGTAAGTGTTCTGAGAGTAATCGTACTGCTTAAAAGCTGTCAATAAAAAACGCGCCAGCTGGCGCGTTTTTTGTAACTGCAGAGTTTATCCTGCCGGAATGAAATCTTTAACACTGCTGGCAGCGCGGCGTGCTTCAGGCTTGTGCTGAGCTTTATTTAGCTGGCGCTCCAGCTTCGCGATCAAATCGTTGATGGCGGTATACATATCATCATGTTTAGCACTGGCAACCAGAGTACCGTTGGGCGTGTTAATGGTGGCATCCGCTACGAACTCTTTGGGCTCTTTAGACAACACGATGTGAGGATTGATGAGGTGGGCTTGCCACTTTTCCAGTTTAGCGAGACGGTCTTCGACATGGCTGCGAATTGCTGCAGTGATTTCCATTTGTTTGCTGGTAATGTTCAGAATCATAGTTAAACCTCTCTGTCATTTCCGTCTGGGTAGAGTCAGCATACCGCGCCACACAGGAATTTATGTGATCTGGATCACATACGAACGTCACATTTTGTCAACGCAGGAGATTTGCGAGAAAGACCGGAGATTATTTAAAAAATGCTTGAAGCCAGCACTACAGCAGGGCAGGATTGACGGGTTAACCGCAACGCAAATGCCCTTTGCAGGCATAAAAAAAGCAGCCAAACGGCTGCTTTTTAAGCACGTTATCAACCACTTTTTTAACTGTTATTGGCCGCGATAATTTTCGCAACTTTGTCAGCTTCGGCCGTTAACTGCAGCTGGCGATAAGCATTCTCCATCAGCGGCAGCGCATCGCGTGTTGCCTGCGTATCCTGATAATCACGCATCATGCCTTCCACACGATTAACAACAGCGACATAAGCCCCGCGCTTGGTATAGAATTGCGCCACCGAAAGTTCATATTTCGCCAGACGATCTTTCAGATAGGTCAGGCGTTTCTGAGCATCCGCCGCATACTGGCTGTTTGGGTAGCTACGCAGCAGCTGGGAGAAGTCACGGAAGGCGTCGCGCGCATGGTTGGGATCGCGATCGGAGCGATCGATACCAAAGAAGCCCTGCAGAGCGGAGTCATCCAGGGCCATATCCGTCAGACCTTTCATATAGATGACGTAATCGATATTCGGATGAGTCGGGTTCAGACGCATAAAGCGCGAGATAGCAGCCTGCGCCAGCGGAAGATCGGCATTTTTGTAATACGCGTAGATTAAATCCAGCTGCACCTGCTGCGAGTAAGGACCAAATGGATAACGATTATCCAGCGCTTCCAGTTGCTTAATTGCCGCTTTGAAGTTACCGTCCTGCAGCTTTTGCTGAGCTGTGGCATAAATTTCAGACGGCGGGCTGTCCGGAACCGGATCAGATGAGCCGGAGCAGCCTACCAGGGCCAGGCTCAATGTGGCGGCAGCCACCAGATGTTTCATACGCGTCATGACGAAATGATTATCCTCAAAATGTTATGGCGGAAGCTGTCCGTATAGCTCCCGGTAATGACCAGTACGATAGCACATTATATTAAACGGCATCGCCGTAAAACCCAACGTTAACGAAGAAGCTGTATATGGCACAACAAGTTCAACTCACCGCAACGGTGTCCGAAGCACAGCTTGGACAACGTTTAGATCAGACTTTGGCAGAATTGTTCCCTGATTATTCACGCTCCCGCATAAAAGAGTGGATCCTCGATCGCCGCGTCAGCGTCAACGGCACTATCATCGATAAACCGAAAGAGAAAGTTCTGGGCGGTGAGCAGGTGGCTATTGATGCTGAGATTGAAGAGGAACAGCGCTGGGAAGCGCAGAACATCCCTCTTAATATCGTTTATGAAGATGACCATATTCTGGTTATCAATAAACCCCGCGACCTGGTGGTACACCCCGGTGCAGGTAATCCTGACGGCACTATTCTGAATGCACTGCTCTACCACTTTCCGCCGATCGCTGATGTACCGCGCGTCGGTATCGTACATCGCCTGGATAAAGACACCACTGGCCTGATGGTCGTGGCAAAAACGGTTCCGGCACAGACGCATCTGGTGGAAACGCTGCAGCTGCGTGAAATCACGCGTGAATATGAAGCGGTTGCCATCGGTACGATGACGGCTGGCGGCACCGTTGATGAACCCATGGCGCGACACTCCACCAAGCGTACCCACATGGCCGTCCATCCGATGGGAAAACCGGCAACCACGCACTACCGCATCATGGAGCATTTCCGGGCCCATACGCGCCTGCGCCTGCGCCTGGAGACGGGCCGTACGCATCAGATCCGTGTTCATATGGCGCATATCAACCATCCGCTGGTGGGCGATCCGCTTTACGGTGGCCGGCCGCGTCCGCCAAAAGGGGCGTCAGAGGCGTTCATTAATACGCTGCGCGGATTTGATCGTCAGGCGCTGCACGCGACAATGCTGCGTCTCTATCATCCGATAACCGGTATTGAAATGGAGTGGCATGCTCCGCTGCCGCAGGACATGGTTGATCTGATTGACGCCTTAAAAGCCGATACGGAAGAGTTCCGCGATCGCATGGACTGGCTATGAGCGAATGGATCATCCCGGACTGGCCTGCTCCGCAGCGCGTTCGGGCCTGCTCCACGACCCGGCGGGGCGGTCATAGCCTGGCGCCCTGGGATTCGCTCAACCCGGCGGCTCACGTCGGGGATGCGCCCGCTCACGTGATGCGTAATCGCCAGCACATCGCAGAAACATTATCGCTTTCTGCAATGCCGCAGTGGCTGGATCAGATACATGGCAATGCGGTAGTGCGCCTGCCTGCAGCCTGTGCGCTGCCACAGGCTGACGCGGCCATTACCCGGGAGCCGGGCGTGGTGTGCGCCATTATGACGGCTGACTGCCTGCCGGTGCTGTTTTGCAGTAAAGATGGCAGTGAAATCGCAGCAGCCCATGCGGGCTGGCGCGGCCTCTGTAACGGCGTGCTGGAACAGACGCTGGCGCAGTTTCACTGTCCGGCCAGCGAGGTATATGCCTGGCTGGGCCCGGCTATCGGACCCGGTGCGTTTGAAGTAGGAGCGGAAGTACGTCAGGCATTTATGGCCCACGATGCGCGCGCAGAAGTGGCCTTTCGTCCGGCAGGCGCAAAATATTTTGCGGATATCTGGCTGCTGGCCGAACAGCGTCTGCTTAGCGCAGGCGTAATCTCTGTCAGCGGTTCACGACGCTGCACGTTCACAGAAAAGCAGGATTTTTTCTCTTTTCGCCGCGACGGTGTTACCGGGCGTATGGCTACATTAATCTGGCTGCAATAACCTTACGCTCTGAGACGATCCGGTCAGCCTGTTTTTTGCTCACAATATCAGGTCAGAAACCTTGAAAATTTGAGGCCTGACCTCATCTTAATCTCCAGTAGCATTTTGACCTGTAACGGGAGGAATTATGCGTCTGGATCGTCTTACCAACAAATTCCAGCTAGCCCTTGCTGATGCCCAGTCCCTGGCTCTGGGACAGGATAACCAGTTTATTGAACCGCTTCATGTGATGAGCGCTCTGCTCAACCAGGAAGGGGGATCGGTGCGTCCGCTGCTTAGCGCAGCAGGAGCCGATGTCGCCACTCTGCGTAGCAGTATTGAACAGGCAATCAATCGTCTGCCCCAGGTCGAAGGCACCGAGGGGGATGTACAGCCCTCAGCCGATCTGGTGCGGGTGCTGAACCTGTGTGACAAACTGGCGCAAAAGCGCGGCGATAACTTTATCTCATCTGAATTATTTGTTCTGGCGGCTCTGGATTCACGCGGTTCACTGGCGGATCTGCTTAAAGCTGCCGGCGTGACGTCTGACAAACTCGCGAACGCTATCGAACAATTGCGCGGAGGCGAAAACGTGAATGACCAGGGAGCTGAAGATCAGCGCCAGGCACTGAAAAAATATACCATCGATCTCACCGAGCGCGCCGAACGTGGCAAGCTGGACCCGGTAATCGGACGCGATGAAGAGATCCGCCGTACCATCCAGGTGTTGCAGCGCCGTACCAAGAATAACCCGGTATTGATTGGTGAACCCGGCGTGGGTAAAACCGCCATTGTTGAAGGGCTGGCTCAGCGCATTATCAATGGTGAAGTGCCTGAAGGCCTGAAAGGTCGTCGCGTACTGGCGCTGGATATGGGGGCGCTGGTGGCGGGAGCCAAATACCGTGGTGAATTTGAGGAGCGCCTGAAAGGGGTGTTGAACGATCTCGCGAAGCAGGAAGGCAATGTCATTCTGTTTATCGATGAGCTGCACACGATGGTAGGCGCAGGCAAAGCTGATGGCGCGATGGACGCAGGAAACATGCTGAAGCCAGCTCTGGCGCGTGGTGAACTGCACTGCGTTGGCGCAACCACGCTGGATGAGTATCGGCAGTATATAGAAAAGGATGCTGCCCTGGAGCGTCGCTTCCAGAAAGTATTTGTGGCAGAGCCCAGCGTCGAAGATACCATCGCTATTCTGCGCGGTCTGAAAGAGCGCTATGAGCTGCATCACCATGTGCAGATCACCGACCCGGCTATTGTGGCAGCAGCAACGTTGTCACATCGCTATATCGCCGACCGGCAGCTGCCAGATAAAGCGATCGACCTGATTGATGAAGCTGCATCCAGTATTCGTCTGCAGATCGATTCGAAACCTGAGCCGCTCGATCGTCTGGAGCGCCGTATCATCCAGCTGAAACTGGAGCAGCAGGCGCTGAAGAAAGAGTCTGACGATGCCAGCGTCAAGCGTCTTGAGATGCTAGAGACGGAGCTGAATCAGAAAGAGCGCGAATATGCAGAACTGGAAGAGGAGTGGAAAGCTGAAAAGGCGTCACTCACCGGTACGCAAAATATTAAAGCGGAGCTGGAGCAGGCAAGACTGACGCTGGAACAGGCGCGGCGCACAGGCGATCTGGCGCAAATGTCAGAGCTGCAGTATGGCAAAATTCCGGCGCTGGAAAAGCAGCTGGCGAGTGCCACTCAGGCTGAAGGCAAAATCATGAAGCTGCTACGCAACCGCGTAACGGATGTTGAGATTGCCGACGTACTGGCGCGCTGGACCGGTATTCCGGTAGCACGCATGATGGAAGGTGAGCGCGACAAACTGCTGCGTATGGAGCAGGAATTACATGCGCGGGTTATCGGCCAGAACGAAGCGGTAGAGGCGGTTTCAAATGCCATCCGTCGCAGCCGGGCAGGCTTGTCCGATCCCAATCGCCCGATTGGTTCATTCCTGTTCCTCGGTCCAACCGGGGTAGGTAAAACCGAGCTGTGTAAAGCGCTGGCAAATTTTCTGTTTGACAGCGACGATGCGATGGTGCGGATCGACATGTCTGAGTTTATGGAGAAACATTCGGTTTCGCGGCTGGTGGGTGCACCTCCGGGATATGTCGGATATGAGGAGGGCGGTTATCTTACTGAAGCGGTACGCCGCCGGCCTTACTCCGTCATCTTACTGGATGAAGTTGAGAAAGCGCATCCGGATGTATTTAACATCCTGCTGCAGGTGCTGGATGATGGACGACTGACGGATGGTCAGGGGCGTACCGTAGATTTCCGCAACTCAGTGGTGATCATGACGTCGAACCTGGGATCGGATTTAATTCAGGAGCGCTTCGGTGCGCTTGATTACCCAGCGATGAAAGAAACGGTAATGACGGTAGTCGGACACCACTTCCGTCCTGAGTTTATCAACCGTATCGATGAAGTGGTGGTATTTCATCCGCTGGGAGAGCAGCACATTGCCTCTATTGCGCAGATACAGCTGCAGCGGCTTTATCAGCGTCTGGAAGATCGCGGCTATCAGCTGCACATCTCCGAAGCAGCACTGAAACTGCTTGGTGAGAATGGCTACGATCCGGTTTACGGTGCGCGTCCGCTCAAACGGGCTATCCAGCAGCATATTGAGAACCCGCTGGCGCAGAAGATACTCTCCGGGGCGTTTGTGCCAGGAAAAACCATCGAGATGGATGTAAGCGAAGGCGAAATTGTCGCTCACCAGTAAGTGTTGTGCATAAAAACGGGCCTGCGGGCCCGTTTTTTGTTTCTTTAATATACAGCTGAGCTGGTTTTTACAACGCATTGCCTGGAAAGTAAGCGCCCGAGCAAAAAAGTTGAAATTAGCACTTGTCACCCGGCGAGAACTCCCTATAATGCGCCACCACTGAGAC
>NZ_QBJB02000008.1:0-168687 GCF_003057675.2 Pantoea sp. RIT413 | reverse complement strand
CGCAGCGGCGGACGGGGCTGGCGCAGGGCCGGGGAGTGCAGAGGACGCCAGGCCGCTGACGGCGAACGGAACCGGCTCTCAACCCGGAACCGGTGCCAGCCTCCGTGGCGAACGGAACCAGCCCCGGTGCAGCAGCACGCGTCCAGGGCAAAGGCTGCCACCGCCGCTGACGGCGAACTTACCGCCTCGCCTGCATCTCTGGCGCAAGCTGCTATGCTTGAAGATGGCAAAACATGGCTGAACCGATTACGCCGCCTCTCTCTCCGCCACGCCATAATCAGAGAAAACGCATTTTAATCAGCGGGCGTCTGTAGCACTGTGTGGAACCACTATCCCCAGCAAAGGGCGCAGACAAGGCGACGGTTGCCCGGCATTCTTTTGCCCACAATATTGCTAATCAAGGAGTTAAGCGATGAACCAGCTAGACGCACTAAAACAGTTCACCACCGTGGTGGCGGACAGTGGCGATATCGAATCCATTCGCCATTACAATCCGGAAGATGCCACTACCAACCCTTCTCTGATCCTGAAAGCTGCCGGTCTTGACGCTTATAAACACCTGATTGATGACGCCATCGACTATGCGAAAAAGCAGGGTGGCAGTAAAGAGACGCAGATTATCAACGCCAGCGACAAAGTGGCTGTCAATCTCGGCATGGAAATCCTGAAAAGCGTGCCGGGCCGCGTTTCAACTGAAGTTGACGCCCGCCTCTCTTTCGATCGCGGTATGTGCGTGACCAAAGCAGAAAAGCTGGTACGCCTGTATGAAGAGCACGGTATCGACCGCTCACGTATTCTTATCAAGCTCGCCTCAACCTGGGAAGGGATCAAAGCGGCTGAAGAGCTGGAGAAAAACGGCATTAAGTGCAACCTGACGCTGCTGTTCTCCTTTGCGCAGGCGCGCGCCTGTGCAGAAGCGGGCGTCTATCTGATCTCACCTTTTGTGGGCCGCATTTATGACTGGTACAACACGCGTAAGCCAATGGACCCCTATGTTGTGGATGAAGATCCGGGCGTGAAATCTGTGCGTCGCATCTATGACTACTACAAAAAGCATCGCTACAGCACGGTGATCATGGGCGCCAGCTTCCGCAAAGTTGAGCAGATTCTGGCTCTGGCGGGCTGCGATCGTCTGACTCTCTCCCCTAACCTGCTGGAAGAGCTGGCGAACAGCGATGCGCCGGTTGAGCGCAAGCTGGAACCTTCTACCGAAGGTTTCCATCAGCCTTCCTCGCTGTCAGAAGCGGAGTTCCGCTGGGAGCACAACCAGGATCCGATGGCGGTTGAAAAACTCTCTGAAGGTATCCGCCAGTTCGCCGTTGACCAGCAGAAACTGGAAGATGTGCTGTCAGCACGCCTCTGATTGCACCACCGTTGAGTGCGGGCGAGCCGAGGCGAACCCGCTGATGCTTTACTACAAGGGAGAACCCTATGTCTTCACGCAGAGAGTTGGCTAACGCGATTCGCGCGTTGAGTATGGATGCGGTACAGAAAGCAAATTCCGGTCACCCAGGTATGCCGATGGGCATGGCCGATATCGCGGAAGTGTTATGGCGCGACTTCCTGAAACATAACCCCACTAACCCGGCATGGGCCGATCGTGACCGCTTTATCCTTTCTAACGGCCACGGCTCAATGCTGCTCTATAGCCTGCTGCATCTCAGCGGTTACGATCTGCCGATGGAAGAGCTGAAAAACTTCCGTCAGCTGCATTCAAAAACGCCGGGACATCCGGAAATTGGCTATACGCCAGGCGTTGAAACCACCACCGGCCCGCTCGGCCAGGGTCTGGCGAATGCGGTGGGTCTGGCGATTGCTGAGCGTACGCTGGCCGCGCAGTTCAACCAGCCAGGACATGATATTGTCGACCACTTCACCTATGTGTTCATGGGTGACGGCTGCCTGATGGAAGGCATCTCACACGAAGTCTGTTCGCTGGCGGGTACGCTGGGCCTCGGCAAGCTGATCGGCTTTTACGATCACAACGGCATTTCTATCGATGGTGAAACCGAAGGCTGGTTTACCGATGATACGCATAAACGCTTTGAGTCCTATAACTGGCACGTGATCGGCAGCACTGAAGGCATCGATGGTCACGACGCCGACGCCGTGGCCGCCGCGATTAAAGAGGCGCAGAGCGTAACCGATAAGCCGTCGCTGATTATCTGCCGCACTACCATCGGCTTTGGTTCGCCAAACAAGGCGGGCAAAGAGGAGTCACATGGTGCTGCGCTGGGCGACGAAGAGATTGCGCTGACGCGTAAGCAGCTCGGCTGGAACTACGCGCCGTTTGAAATCCCGCAGGATATCTACCAGCAGTGGGATGCAAAAGAAGCGGGTTCCGCGCACGAAAAAGCCTGGGATGAGAAGTTTGCCGCTTACCAGCAGGCGCATCCGCAGCTGGCGCAGGAGTTTAGCCGTCGTCTTAACGGTGAAATGCCGGCGGAGTGGGAAAGCCAAACCGCTGACTTTATCCGCGGCCTGCAGGCGAATCCGCAGAAAATCGCCAGCCGCAAGGCGTCACAAAATACGCTGGAAGCCTTTGGCAAACTGCTGCCGGAATTCCTGGGCGGATCGGCTGACCTGGCACCGAGTAACCTCACCATCTGGTCAGGCTCAAAATCGATCAAAGAGGATGCGGCCGGGAACTATATTCACTACGGCGTGCGTGAGTTCGGGATGACCGCGATTGCAAACGGCATCGCGCACCATGGCGGCTTTGTTCCTTATACCGCAACCTTCCTGATGTTTGTTGAGTACGCGCGTAACGCCGCCCGTATGGCTGCGCTGATGAAAGCACGCCAGATCATGGTCTACACCCATGACTCTATCGGCCTGGGCGAAGATGGCCCGACGCACCAGCCGGTCGAGCAGCTGGCAAGCCTGCGTCTGACGCCTAACTTCAGCACCTGGCGTCCGTGCGATCAGGTTGAAACCGCGGTGGCATGGAAAGCAGCCGTTGAGCGTCATCACGGCCCGACCGCGCTGATCCTCTCCCGTCAGAACCTGCTGCAGCCCGAGCGCAGCCAGGCGCAGGTCGAAAACATTGCGCGCGGCGGCTATATCCTGAAGGATTGCGACGGCACGCCGGATGTGATTCTGATCGCCACCGGTTCAGAAGTGGAGATCACGCTGGGAGCGGAAGCGAAACTCAGCGCGGATGGCCACAAGGTCCGGGTCGTGTCACTGCCCAGCACCGATGTGTTCGATAAGCAGGATAGCGCCTACCGTGAATCCGTGCTGCCCACTACCGTACGCGCCCGCGTCGCGGTTGAGGCAGGTATTGCAGACTACTGGTACAAATATGTCGGCATCGACGGCAAAATCGTCGGCATGACCACCTTTGGTGAATCCGCGCCGGCCGGCAAGCTGTTCCCGGCCTTCGGCTTTACCGTTGAAAACGTGGTAAGCCAGGCGGAATCGCTGCTGAAACCGGCATAAGCCCCGCGGCCCTCACCCGATAACGGTGAGGGCCGTTTTTTTTAGCACTTTCTATACAAAAAAAATCGCGTTTTCCCCTTCCCGCTCTGCGCAAACTGATTACTATAGGTTTTCTTCCGATTCTGATAGCGGACGCACTCCCGTTGAAAAAACCGACTTCATTTTTACTGGCCCTGATGGTCTCCGTGCTGCCTGTCAGCGGTATGGCACAGGTCTCACCTAATCCTCTGCTGGCATCGCAGATTGTTGATCGCTATGCCGAACATATTTTTTACGCCAGCGGTGCAACCGGCATGGCGCTGGTCGCCATCGACGGCAATCAGCGCGTCTTTACCAGCTTTGGTGAAACCCGCCCCGGTAATAATGTCCGGCCGCAGCAGGACTCCGTTATCCGCATCGCGTCACTCAGCAAGCTGATGACCAGCGAAGTGATGGTGAAAATGGCCGAGCGCGGGCAGATCCGCCTGGATGACCCGCTCAGCCGCTACGCCCCGCCGGGGGCGCGCGTTCCGGCCTATAACGGCCAGACGATCCGCCTGATCAACCTCGCCACCCACACCGGCTCGCTGCCGCGCGAACAGCCCGGCGGTAAACCGCACCGTCCGGTGTTTGTCTGGCCAACTAAAAGCGATCGCTGGCAGTGGCTGGGCAACGCCACGCTGAAAGCCGCGCCCGGCACTCAGGCGGCCTACTCCAACCTCGGGTTTGACCTGCTGGCTGACGCGCTGGCGAAAGCGGGCGGCACGCCCTATCCGGCGCTGCTGCAGCGGTTAGTCACGCGCCCGCTGGGGATGAAGGACACCACCTTTACACCCTCACCGGACCAGTGCCAGCGCCTGATGGTGCCGGAAAAGGGGGCCAGCCCCTGTAATAATACTCTGGCGGCGATCGGCAGCGGCGGCGTCTACTCCACCCCTGATGATATGGCGCGCTGGATGCAGCAGTTCCTCGACTCAGCGGTAAGCCACCGCACGCCGCAGATCGATCGCCTGCAGACGCTGATCTATCGGCGCGATCAGCTGACCAAAGTTGAAGGGATGGATGTACCCGGACGTGCCGATGCGCTGGGTATGGGCTGGGTCTATATGGCCCCCAAAGCGGGCCGGCCCGGTATCATTCAGAAAACCGGCGGTGCCGGCGGCTTCATTACTTATATGGCGATGATTCCGCAGCATAACCTTGGCGTGTTTGTGGTCGTCACCCGCTCACCGCTCAGCCGCTTTACGCCCATGAGCGACGGCGTGAATAATCTGCTGACAGAGCTGGCGGGCAATAAGACGGGTTCGCCGATGATGATCGGCGCGATCCCCTGACACCCGGAAAGTCGCTCAGCGCGCCGGCTGGCTTACCCACAGCGTGGGCCAGTCGTCGCTGCTGTGCCAGGCGTCGCAGATCTGCTCTTCCGCATATTCCGCCAGAACAAACGCGCTGCCATCAAACTGCCAGCGTGTTGCCGTACCGCAGTCACCCAGCCCGCGATTTTTACTGAAGGTATAGAGCAGGCCATTACTGGCATCAAACTCTGCGTTCACCAGCTCCAGCTGCGTGTCGCTGCGCGCCGGAGGAACAAAAGGCAGATTCAGCGTCAGCCCGCGTGATACGTAGGGCTGGCTGCGCGTCACTTCAAACGCCAGATCGATAACGTTGTAGGCACCGGTTTCACAGCTGACCAGCAGCAGCGCTTTGCTGTCGGTCAGCGGCGCGACGCTCACCTCGCGCCGCAGCGGATCCAGCGAGCAGCTATCGGTGGTGATGCGCCAGGTTCCATAGTCGATCAATCCGCTGGTCTCCTCCTGCGTCAGCGGCGCGGGCGGCGGTGCTGATGACGGCAGCGATGGCAGCGACGGCGGTGGCGGGAGATCCCACTGCGCCCCACGCCTGACCCATGCGCTGGTCCCGTTTACGCGCCCCTGCACATCATCCATCAGCAGCAGCGCAGCTTTCAGGCCACGCAGCGGAACCACCGCTTTGGCCTGGTACGTCAGCTGCAGCGTGCTCGCGTCCAGCGTCTGTCCCAGAAACTCATCAATCGCAACAGCGTTGCTGGTAGCAAGATGGTGCGGCTCAACCGTCCAGTGTTTAAGGTCGGGCTTCAGGCGACGCTGATCCAGCAGCAGATTATCTTTCAGCGGGCCACCCGGCAGCGCGCCGGTATAGGCGCTGCCGTAGTCGATACGCAGCAGCGGACGATCGTCGACGCCGGCGTGGCGCGACAGCGTCATCACCAGACCATTGTCGCCGGGAAAGCTGCGCGCCACGCAAAAAGCCGCATTGTTACAGGTGAGCTGCCAGTCAGAAAAAGACTTCTGCAGAGGTTCAGCCTGCACGCTGGCGCTGGCTGCCAGAGAGCTCAAGAGCAGTGACTTTATCCAATACGACATTAACAACCCGGTCCCCGAATTTCTGGAAAGAAAATCATAGCGCACTGCGTGCGTTATCAGCAGGCTGGAAGTGTGAAGCGGCCTGAAAAGCAGAATTAACTGCTTATTAAATCAGCGATTCATCATCGTACGGACAGGTTGTACGCTGCGGTCCCATCATCCACTGCGCCTGACGGCGGCTCAATCAGATTCCCCTGACTATCAGGGCGCAGTCTGAAACGGTCAATCCCGCATAAACGGTCATAAACAGTCATGCTATGGTAGCTATGGATTAATAAGCTGGCGATCGGATCTGTTTTAACTGTGACGCTTCAGGGGTTAATTATGTGAGCCACATCAACATTACGTGCAAATAAGCGTTAAGCATTACATTAATAACTGAACTTATATCACTCAATAACGGGCCTCTTTTTTTACCACCGTGGACTCCTGCCCAGTCCACATTTTCCCGTGCCCGCTTCCAGTAATTTATAGCCATCGGAGGATAAGTATGTTGCCGATTGAGAGACAGCAAAGAATTATTAACGAACTTAATATAAATGGCCGCGTAATTGTCTCAGAGCTGGTCACGCTATGTCAGGTTTCGCAGGAAACCATACGGCGTGATTTAAGCCAGCTGGAAAAAAGAGGATTATTACAGCGCAGTCATGGTGGTGCTGTTCCGGTAAAAAAACAGAACGCCGGCATTCAGGGAAATAACAGAGCTGTCAGAGAAAACGAATTATCTTTTCGGCAGCGTATTAATGAGCATGTCGATGCAAAAATGAGCATTGCCAAGCGCGCGCTCGATTTTATCACGCCGGGTGACTGTATTTTGCTCGATAGCAGTACCACCTGCTGGTATCTGGCGCGGCAGCTGCCCGATATCGAGTTAACCGTGCTAACCAATTCGCTACGCATCGTGCAGACGCTGGCGGCGCGCGGCAGCATTCGCACTATCTGCCTCGGCGGAGAATATTCTGACCGCGATGAGGATTTTCACGGCGTGGTGGCTGAGCAGCCGCTGCGTGAATTTCAGATTAATAAGATCTTTTTTTCCTGTAGCAGTTTAGGTAATGACGGATATTTACGTGAAGGCAATGAGAATAACGCGCATTTAAAACAACAAATGTTACTGGCCGCTGAAAGAAAACATCTGTTACTGGATGGCAGTAAATTTATGCGCCCCTCTTTTGCCCGTGTTTGTCACTACCGTGATGTCGATTTTCTGATAACTGATCAATTAAAAGATAAAGAGCTGGAGCAGGAACTGGCGTGGAATGGCGTTAACGTCATTGTCTGTTCTCAGCGTCATCAGTCCATGCAGCTAATTAAAAATTAACCAGGAGTCTGTATGAAAAAACATCTTATCGCCTGTTCTCTGCTTGCCCTGTTTACCGCTACCGGCGCGCAGGCCGCTGATAAATTACGCATGGGTATCGTCGTTAAAATCGGGGGTATTCCCTGGTTTAACGCCATGGAAGCGGGCATTAAAAGCGAGGCGGCGAAGCGCGGCATTGATGCATGGATGGTCGGCCCTACCGCAGCCGATCCGGCACTGCAGGTGCGCGCCATAGAAGATTTGATTGCGCAGAAAGTCGACATCATCGGCGTGGTACCCAACGATCCGAAAGTGCTGGAGCCGGTACTGAAACGGGCGCGGGACGCCGGTATCGAAGTGATTACGCATGAGTCACCCGGCCAGCAGGGTGCCAACTGGGATTTTGAGCTGGTTGACGCTGCAACCCACGGAATCAATCACATGAAAGCGCTGGCGAAGTGCATGCACGACGAGGGCAAATACGCCATGTACGTGGGCAGCCTCACCGTACCGCTGCATCAGCAGTGGACCGATGCCGCGCTCAATTATCAGAAAGAGCACTATCCCAACATGCAGCTGGTCACCGACAAATTTGGCGTCGGCGAATCGCTGGATGACTCCATCCGTACCACCAACGAGCTGATGTCTAAATATCCCGATCTGAAAGGCATTATGGCGTTTGGTTCACAGGGGCCGATTGGTGCCGGGCGCGCCGTCATGAACCGCAAAAAAATTGACCAGGTTTGCGTCATTGGCTCCTTCAGTCCGGGTCAGGGCGCCTCGCTGGTGCAGCGTAACGCCATCAAAGGCGGCTACATCTGGAATCCGGAAACCGCAGGTGAAGTCTTTGTGCGTATCGCCGACATGATGCAGAAGAAAGAGCCGATCACCGACGGTATGACGATTGAAGGACTGGGCAAAGTCAAAGTGGATGAAGCGACGCATACCATTCTCGGCAACAACACAGAGAGTCTGGATAAAGACAACCTGCCAAAACTGGTAAAAATGGGGCTCTGATATGCAAGAGGTCATTCCACAGACGCTAATTGCGCTCGAGAATCTGTCGAAAACATTTGGTGGCAACCGCGCGCTGAGCGATATCTCCCTGACCTTACTGGCAGGCGAAGTGCACTGTCTCGCTGGCACCAACGGCTGTGGCAAGAGCACCCTGATCAAAGTCATTTCCGGGGTGCACGCCCCGGACAGCGGCAGCCATATTACGCTGGGCGATGGCCCGGCACTGCCGCGCCTGACCACGCAACAGGCGCGTGATTTCGGTATTCAGGTCATCTATCAGGACCTCTCGCTGTTCCCCAACCTGAGCGTGGCGGAGAACATCGCGTTTGAGCATAACCTCAATGGCCTGTTGCGCTGGCACCGCAGCGCGCGCCTGCGTGAAAGCGCCCGCAGCATTATAACCGAGCTGAAATTTGACCTCGATCTGGATGCGAAAGTCGCGGCGCTTTCGATTGCCCAGCGCCAGCAGGTCGCGATCTGCCGCGCGCTGGTCGCCGATGCGCGCCTGGTGATCATGGATGAGCCAACCGCCTCGCTGACCCGTACCGAGGTCAATCAGCTGCTGCGCACCGTGCGCTATCTGAAAGATAAAAATATCTGCGTGGTCTTTGTCAGCCACCGGCTTGATGAGGTGCTGGAGATCTCCGACCGCGTCACGGTGATCCGCGACGGCCGCAAAATGGGCTGCTGGCCCGCCCGGGAGATGACGCCGCATCATCTGACCGAGCTGATGACCGGCCTGAAGCTCGACTACCAGCTGAAAGCGCCGACGCGTAATAGCGAGCGCGTGATCCTGGAGATAGATAATCTTACCCGTGCCGGTCAGTACCGTGACGTCAGCTTTAAACTTTATGAGGGCGAAGTACTGGGGCTGTGCGGTCTGCTTGGCTCCGGACGTACCGAGCTGGCGCTGTCGCTGTTTGGCATGACGCGTCCCGACAGCGGCAAAATCTGGCTCGACAGCAAACCGGTCCGCTTTCGCGGTCATGAAGATGCGATCAAAGCCGGCATTGGCTATGTGTCAGAAGATCGCCTGACGCTGGGGCTGGTGCAGCAGCAGTCGGTGGCCGACAACATGGTGCTGCCGATCCTCGACAAATTGCAGAACCGCTTTCACCTGATCGATGAGTACCGTAAAAATAAACTGATCCTGCAATGGATCCAGCAGCTCGGCGTGCGCGTTGCCGACCCGAATCTTGCCATCTCTACCCTCTCCGGCGGCAATCAGCAAAAAATTGTGCTGGCAAAGTGGGTTCTGACGCAGCCGCGTATTCTGATCCTCGACTCGCCTACCGTTGGCGTAGACGTCGGTGCCAAAGCCAGCATCTATCAGCTGATCCATGAGCTGGCGAAAGAGGGCCTGTCGATCATCCTGATCTCTGATGAGGTGCCGGAGGTCTGGTACAACTGCGACCGTATCCTGCACTTCCGCGATGGCACCATTCATGCCGAATATCAACCCGATAGCGTCGAGCAGCAGCAGCTGGCGGAGGTGATCAATGCCTGATTTTTCCCGTTTACGTCCGCACTCCAGCCAGGGCTGGCTCGCCTGGGTGCTGCTGGCGTTCATTCTGTTTTTCTCTGTGACCAGCGATCAGTTTCTTACCGTACAGAACCTGCTGGATCTGGCGGAGAGCTACGCGGTCACCGGCATCTTTGCGCTGGGCCTGTTTGTAGTGCTGGTGACCGGCGGGATCGATATCTCTTTTGCCGCCGTTGCCTCAGTGGTGCAGTACCTGCTTGCGTCCCTGTTTGTGCAGTTTCAGTTTGATAACGCGCTGCTCAGCATTGTGCTGGCGATCGTGTGCGGCACGCTGTTTGGCGTGATCAATGCGCTGCTGATCACCACGCTGCGGGTGGTCTCCATCATCATCACTATCAGCATGCAGTCGCTGCTGTTCGGCCTGCTGATGTGGGTGACCGGCGGCCGCAGCCTCTATTCGCTGCCGGAGTGGTGGATCACCCTGCGTAACGTACTGCCATTCAGCTGGCAGGGCGAGAGCTTTCAGGTCGGCTTGCCGCTGGCCACCATGCTGATCATTGCCGCGGCGACGGCACTGCTGCTGAATAAAACCAACCTCGGGCGCCAGCTTTATGCGGTGGGTGGCGACGCAGAGTCTGCGCGACGTATCGGCATCCGCGTCGGCCTGATCCACGTTTTTGCCTACGGCTGGCTGGGCGCAATGGCGGCGGTTGGCGGCCTGGTACAGGTCTATCGCATGGGCGAAGTGGTGCCTAATGCACTGGTCGGCGGCGAGCTTGATGTGCTGGCGGCAACGGTGCTGGGCGGCGCCAGTCTGATGGGCGGTAAAGGCACGGTCAGCGGCACGCTAATGGGGGTCTTTCTGATCGCCATCCTGAAGAACGGCCTTAACCTGGTAGGCGTGTCGAACTACTTCATGAACATCGTGGTAGGCGGCGTCATCATGATTGCGATCGCCGTAACGCACTACAAAAAACGCAAAGAAACTGATGTCAGTTTCGTGTGACTGAGGGCATTGATGATGAAATCACTGACTGCACTGCGCCCTGACGGCACCAACCTTGGTCTGATGCTGCTGATCGCGCTGGCGCTGGCGACCTTTACGCTGATGCTGCCGGGTCGCTTCCTGACCGACTCCACCTTTATGAGCATGGCGTTTCAGCTGCCGGAACTGGGATTACTGACTCTGGCGATGTTTATCGCCATTCTCAGCGGCGGCCTGAATCTCGCCATTATTGCCACCGCCAACCTGACCGCGCTGTTTATCGCCTGGACGCTGATGAGCGCCCTGCCCGCCGGTGCCGGGATGGCGCTGCAGCTGCTGTGGCTGGTTATCGCCATTATCGGCGCCATGCTGATTGCCGCCGCCATCGGCGTCATCACCGGCCTGATGGTCACGCGCATCGGCGCGCATCCGATTCTGGTGACGCTGGCTACGATGATGACGCTGAACGGGATCGGTATCTGGCTGACCAAAGGCGCAGCCGTCAGCGGCATGCCGCCGGTGGTGCAGGCGCTGGGCGCTGATACGCTGCTGGGGATGCCGCTGCCGCTCTGGGTGTTCCTCATTGCCGCCGCGCTGCTGGCGCTGTTTCTCGGTAAAACCCGGGCCGGCAAATGTATCTATATGGGCGGCAGCAACATCAACGCAACCTGGTTTAGCGGCATTAACACCCACCGCATGGTGATGCTGGTTTACGTGATCTCCAGCCTGCTCTGCGTGCTCGCGGGCCTGATTATGATGGCGCGCTTTAACTCCGCGCGCATGGGCTACGGCGACGCCTACCTGCTGCTGACGGTACTGGCGATTATCCTCGGCGGCACCGATCCCAACGGCGGCTTTGGTCGCGTCACCGGCGTCGTGCTGGCGCTGATTGCGCTGCAGGTGCTCTCAACCGGCTTCAACCTGATGAATATCAGCCAGCACGTCAGTCTGGCGATGTGGGGCGCGGTGCTGATTGTGGTACTCGCCTTTAAACAACTCAAAACCCGACTCAACGAACACCGTGCGGTAAAGCTCAGCAAGCTGGCCGCGGTGCTTAATCCTCTGACTGAAAAGAAGGAAGTATGATGCGTATTCAAATCTCCCCGTCACTGATGTGTATGAACCTGATGGAGATCAAGCACCAGCTGCAGGTTCTCGATTCGCGCGCTGACTTTCTTCACGTGGATATCATGGATGGTCACTACGTTAAAAACATCACGCTCTCCCCTTTCTTTATTGAACAGATCCGGCCCTATACCCGCGTGGCCATTGATGTACATCTGATGGTGGAAGAGCCGACTGACTTTATCGAGGCGGTCGCCAGAGCGGGCGCTGATTACATCTGCCCGCATGCAGAAACCATTAACCGCGACGCCTTCCGCGTGATCAATCTGATCCGCAGCTTTGGTAAAAAAGTGGGTGTTGTGCTGAATCCCGCCACGCCGGTCTCCTTTATCCAGCACTATATTCACCTGCTGGATAAAATCACCGTGATGACGGTGGACCCTGGCTACGCCGGTCAGCCCTTTATTCCGGAGATGGTGGAGAAAGTGCGCGAGCTGAAAACGCTTAAACAGCAGCACGGTTATCATTATCTGGTTGAGATAGACGGCTCCTGCAACACCCGCACCTATAACCAGCTGATTGGGGCCGGTGCAGAAGTGCTGATTGTCGGCACATCCGGCCTGTTCAATATTCATGATGATTTGGCGACCGCGTGGGAGATGATGCGCGACAGCATTGATGAAGCCCAGGGGCTGACGCAGGTGTCCGCATGAAACCACGCTGGCTCGGTATCGACATCGGCGGCACCGGTACGCGGCTGCAGCTGATGGAAGAGGATGGCGTCTGGAGCAGCTTTCGCAAAGTCGCCACCGCCAGCTGGGCGCAGCAGCCCGACGCGCTGCTGGCGCTTGCTCAGCTCATCCGCGACACGCTGGAGCAGCAGCCGGTAAGCGGCATTATGCTGGGTCTGCCGGGTATTCTCAGCCGCGACCGGCAGCTGGTGATTTCGCTGCCCTTTATTCAGGCGCTGGATGGCCAGCCGGTCGCGTCGCGCCTCACCGCGCTGCTTGGCGTGCCGGTGGCGATGGACAAAGATGTGAACCATCTGATGCTGTGGGATCTGCTGCAGCTGGAGCAGCTGCCGGACAACGCCGTGGGTCTCTATCCCGGCACCGGCATGGGCAACAGCCTGTGGCTCAACGGTGGCTTTTATCACGGCGAGCATGGTGGTGCCGGCGAGCTGGGGCATATTCCGGTGGCGGGCAACACCCTGCCCTGCCCGTGCGGTAACCACGGCTGTGCAGAAACGCTGACGTCGGGCCACTGGCTGAGCCGCTGGGCCGCACAAAACGCCGCCGATACGCCGATGCCGGCGCTGTTTACCCGCCACGGCGAACAGCCGGAACTGCAGGCGTTTGTCCGGCGGCTGGCTGAACTTATCGCGACCGAAATGAATATTCTCGATCCGGAGTACCTGATCCTCGGGGGCGGCGTACTGGCGATGGCTGATTTTCCGCTGGCGCAGCTGCGCAGCCAGATCCAGCAGCATCTGCGGCCGCCGGTTACCCGTGAAAATCTGAAGATTATCTTCAGCCACTCAACCGACTACACGGGCTGCCGCGGTGCCTGTCTGGCCGCCGAACGCCTGTTCAGGAGCGCATGATGAAAGGAAAGGTGTGTGTTTTTGGTTCCTTTAATCTCGACATCGTGGCGGTGATGCGCCGCTTTCCGCTGCCGGGTGAGTCGCTGACGGCGCATCACAGTATGATGGGTGCAGGCGGCAAAGGGGCTAATCAGGCCACGGCGGCGCTGCGCGCAGGTGCGCGGGTGCACTACATCGGCAAAGTAGGCAATGACGATTTTGGCCTGTTTGCCCGCCGTCATCTGGAAAAAACCGGGTTCGATGCCATTACGCTGTTTACCTGTAAAGAGAAGCCAACCGGCAATGCGCTGATTTACGTCGCGGGCGACGACGCGGAGAATATGATTTCAGTCTATCCGGGCGCTAATACCACTGTGACCGCAGCCGAGGTGACGCGCTGCCAGCCTACGGTCGCCGCAGCCGACATTCTGCTGGTGCAGCTGGAGAATAATCTCAGCGCTATCCAGCGTATGATCGACAACGCCCGTGCCAGCGGCACCTTTGTCATCCTTAACCCGGCGCCGTGGCAGAAGATCGGCGATGCGCTGCTGGCAAAGGTCGATCTGCTGACGCCGAACAGCACCGAAGCGACCCAGCTCAGCGGCGTAACGGTAACCGATTTCGCCAGCGCGCGCCGTGCCGCCGGGGTGCTGCATCGTAAGGGCGCGCGCCAGGTCATTATTACGCTGGGCATGGCGGGAGCCCTGCTCTCCACGCCTGACCGGCAGCAGCGTATTCCGCTCTTTCCGGCGCAGCCGCGCGATACCACCGGCGCGGGTGACGCATTTAACGGTGCGCTTGCCGCGCGTCTCGCCTCAGGCGACGATCTGCCGCAGGCGGCGCGGTTTGCCGCAGCGTTTGCCTCGCTCTGCGTTGAGCGCGCTGGCGCAGCCGACTCAATGCCCTCCTATGCCGAGGCGCTGGCGCGACTGCAGGCGCATCCGGAGTGCGTGGTCGGGGAGATAGAGAACGCGGTGGCGTAACTGAGCTTCAGGCACAGATATTCAGCCATGCAGGCCCGCCGCGGGGGCGCATCACTGCGCCCCGGTTACGGCTTCAGCCATCCGGCAAGCTGCGCATGCTGCAGCAGCATAATGGTTTTACCGTCACAGATGCCCCCATCTTTTACCCTCGCCAGCGCCTGCGGGAACGACAGCTCCAGCACGGTTATCGCTTCATCTTCAACGCCACCGCCGCTGCTGGCACGCATCGCTTCACTATATTCTGCAGCAAAGAAGTGGATCAGTTCCGTAACGCCGCCGGGTGACATGTAGGCAGCAAAGAGTTTCTCAACCTTCCCTACCTGATAGCCCGTCTCCTCAATCGCCTCTTTACGGATGCAATCTTCGGGCGTGTCGTCGTCCAGCAGCCCGGCGCAGGCTTCAATCAGCTCACCGCTTTCGTTGCCGTTAACGTAAGTGGCGATGCGAAACTGCCGGGTCAGCACCACGCTGTTTTTTTCACGATTGTAGAGCAGGATGGTTGCGCCGTTACCGCGATCGTAGACTTCACGTTTGTGCCGCACCACCTCGCCATTGCTGCGCGTCAGCTCGTAGGTGTAATTGCGCAGCACAAACCAGTTTTCAGACAGGATCTTATTTTTAATGACGTTGATAGTGAATGCCATGAGCGCTCCGCTGCTTTGCTGAGAGAGGCTGAAATGATAGGCGGCAGCGGCGGGGAAAACTATCTGAATTACCTGCGCAGCGGCGGGTAAAAAAAACGGGAGCCAGGCTCCCGTTACGCTACAGAGAAAGGTTTAGCGTCCGCTTTCGTCCGCCAGCTGCGGTGACGCATCGCTGCTCTCATCCGCGTGCACCTCATGCTCTTTCATTGCCTCTGCCTGGACGCGCTTGCGTACGCCAAACCAGCCAAGCACCAGCAGTACGGCGATCAGAGGAATGGAAGCGATGGTATAGGTGCCGTTAGGGTAGTCGAACGCCATCAGCACCAGCACGCTGAGCAGGAACAGCAGCGTCAGCCAGGAGGTGAACGGCGCCCACGGCAGCTTAAAGCTGACATCCTCAGCCTTGCCCTCTTTGATCGCTTTGCGCAGACGCATCTGGCAGACCACGATAAAGCCCCAGGAAGAGATGATCCCCAGCGAGGCAACGTTCAGGACAATCTCAAACACCTGCGACGGCACGTAGTAGTTCAGCACCACGCCAACGATGTAAACCGCAACCGTGACCAGGATACCGGCATACGGCACCTGCTGCTTGCTCATCTTCGACATAAACTGCGGCGCTGAGCCGCCCATCGACATGGATCGCAGAATACGGCCGGTTGAATAGAGACCGGAGTTAAGGCTGGAGAGCGCCGCGCTCAGTACCACAATGTTCATAATACTGCCGACATAGGGAACGCCCAGCTTTGAGAAGAAAGTCACAAACGGACTCTGTCCCGCCTGGTAGGCGTTCCACGGCAGCAGCAGCACCAGCAGCACCACGGAACCCACATAGAACAGGCCAATACGCCAGATCACGCTGTTGATCGCTTTGGGCAGCATGGTTTTAGGATCTTTGCACTCGCCGGCCGCGGTTCCTACCAGCTCAATCGAGGCAAAGGCAAATACCACTCCCTGCACCAGCACCAGCGCGGCCATCAGGCCATGCGGGAAGAGACCGCCGTTATCGGTGATCAGATGGAAGCCGGTCGCGTTGCCGTCGAGCGGTTTGCCGGTACCGAGAAACACCACGCCAACAATCAGGAAGATCACAATTGCCAGCACTTTGACCAGCGCAAACCAGAACTCCATTTCGGCGAACCACTTAACGCCAATCATGTTCATGGTGCCGACAATGGCCAGCGCGCCGAGCGCAAATACCCACTGCGGTACGTCGCCAAACGCGCCCCAGTAATGCATATAAAGCGCCACGGCGGTGATATCGACAATCCCGGTCATCGCCCAGTTAACGAAATACATCCAGCCCGCTACATAAGACGCTTTTTCCCCGAGGAATTCACGCGCATAGGAGACAAAGCTGCCGCTTGAGGGGCGATGCAGTACCAGCTCGCCCAGCGCACGGAGAATAAAGAAAGAGAAGATGCCGCACACCAGATAGACCAGTGCCAGCGCCGGACCTGCCAGCTGCAGGCGTGCGCCTGCGCCGAGGAACAGACCAGTGCCGATAGCACCGCCAATGGCGATCATTTGTACCTGTCGGTTACCCATCGCTTTGTGGTAACCGGTATCGTGAGAGTTCAGCCAGCGCCTTCTCGCAGCACGCTGTTCGTCGGGCGTTTTTTTAGTATGTTTCATAGCTTTCCTGTTTGTCCTGACCATCAATCACCGGCTGACCAATCGTTTGCGCCTGCGGTGCGAAATGGAGTAAAAACCGGTGCCGGAGCAGTGGAACGATGCGCGTGGCGACCCGGGAAATTACGGCGATGAATCCTACCCGTTCTGCATGAACGAAGCAAAATATACTGGCTGGACGCACGATCTGATTTGTAAGAATCGGTCGTGACGCACAAAAAAAACCGGTCAGCAGCGTGACCGGTCAGGATGGCGTCAGAAAAGCAGAAAATCGGGCCGGGAAATGCCCGGTTGCGCAGCTCCCGGGTAACGCATCAGCGATAGATTTCAGCGCTGCCGTTCCAGAGGCTGGAGTCGCCAGGATTCTGCGCGCCAATGACGCGAAAGTGTGTGGCGCCCATCTCTTCCGCTTTTTGCGACAGCTGGCGGGTGGCGTCATCCAGCGTGCCGCGCACGCCGCTGACCGATATGGTGCCTGCAGGCTGCATGTTTTGGGCATCTGCCTCGCTCAGCGGCGTAGCAGCCAGCGTGGAAAAACTTGCGGTGGCAAGCAGGGCCGCACCAAAGAGGGTAGTAGCTCGTTTCATAAGGATCTCCTGAGTGGCAGAAAATAGCGGGTGACAGGAGAAGTATTGGCAAGCCTGTGCAAACCAGGCCAGGCGGTCGGTAAATCTGTTTAATGTTTAGCCAGATTAATGTCTGTATTGCCGGGAAAGGTAAAGCAGTACGGCACCGGTTGAGCCGTCCGGCCACGCAACATTTACATTTCTTCCATAATTACTCCACGTTTCTCTGATTTACACCGCGTAAAGTAAAGCGGGCAGGCGCCTGCAGAGTGTGCCCGCCTCGCCTGCCAGCGCGCCAGCCGTGCGCTGCTCATATAATAATGACAAGCTGCCGCTGAGGAGTAACAGAGTTATGTCGGACTTTTTTATCGACCGCCCGGTATTTGCCTGGGTTCTGGCGATTTTACTCTGTCTGTGCGGCACGCTGGCTATCACCTCGCTTCCGGTTGAACAGTATCCGGATCTTGCTCCGCCCAATGTCCGCATCACGGCCAATTATCCCGGCGCCTCTGCCCAGACGCTGGAGAATACCGTTACGCAGGTTATCGAACAGAATATGACCGGCATCGATAACCTGATGTATATGTCCTCCAACAGCAGCAATACCGGCCAGGTGCAGATTACGCTGACCTTTCTCGCCGGTACCGATCCCGATGAGGCGCGTCAGCAGGTGCAGAACCAGCTGCAGAGCGCACTGCGCAAACTTCCGGCCGCCGTTCAGGCGCAGGGGGTTAACGTTAATAAAACCGGCGACAGCAACATTCTGATGATTGCGTTTGTCTCCACCGATGGCAGCATGGATAAGCAGGATATTGCTGATTACGTTGCCAGTAACATCCAGGATCCGCTCAGCCGCATCGATGGCGTCGGTCAGGTGGATGCCTATGGGTCACAGTACGCTATGCGCATCTGGCTCGATCCCGTCAAACTGACGCGCTATGCGCTCACGACCGCCGATATCATTCAGGCGATTGAGTCACAAAATACCCAGGTCGCCGTCGGCCAGGTCGGCGGATTGCCGTCGGTAGAGAAGCAGGCGCTGAATGCCACGGTCAACGCGCAGTCCATGCTGCAGACGCCGGAGCAGTTTCGCGCCATTACCTTAAAAAGCAGCGGCAGCGGTGCAGTTGTCACGCTCGGTGATGTTGCCAGTATCGCCATGGGCGCAGAGAAATATGACTACCTGAGTCGCTATAACGGTCAGTCCGCATCAGGCCTGGGGGTTAAGCTGGCTTCCGGCGCGAATGAGATGAATACTGACCGGCTGGTTCGCGCCCGCGTCGCGGAGCTGGCACACTATTTTCCCCCCGGCCTTGAAGCGAAAATCGCATTTGAAACCACGCCTTTTGTTAAGGCCTCCATAAAAGATGTCGTCAAAACGCTGCTGGAAGCGATCCTGCTGGTGTTTCTGGTGATGTATCTCTTTCTGCAGAATTTTCGCGCCACGCTGATCCCCACTATCGCGGTGCCGGTGGTGCTGCTGGGTACGTTTACCGTGCTCTATATCTGCGGCTTCAGTATTAATACCCTGACCATGTTTGCCGTCGTGCTGGCCATTGGCCTGCTGGTTGATGATGCGATCGTGGTCGTGGAAAACGTTGAGCGCATCATGAGCGAGGAAGGGTTATCGCCACGGGCCGCCACGCGCAAATCGATGGGGCAGATACAGGGCGCGCTGGTGGGCATTGCGCTGGTTCTCTCCGCGGTCTTTGTCCCGATGGCCTTTTTTGGTGGCACGGTGGGTGCCATTTATCGCCAGTTCTCCATTACGATTGTCTCCGCTATGGTGCTGTCAGTACTGGTGGCGATGATCCTGACGCCCGCCCTCTGCGCCACGCTGCTTAAGCCGCTGAAACAGGGTGAACATCACGGTCAGCGCGGATTTTTCGGCTGGTTTAACCACGCGTTTAACGCCAGCACTCAGCGCTACGAACGGGGCGTTGCGCGACTGCTGCGCCAGAGTGGCCGCTGGATGCTGCTCTATGCCGCGCTGATCGGCCTGATGGCTTTTCTGTTTTTGCGTCTGCCGACCTCTTTTCTGCCGCTGGAAGATCGCGGCGTATTTATGACGCAGATTCAGCTGCCGCCGGGTTCAACGCTGCAGCAGACCTCCCGCGTGGTTGAGAAAGTTGAACGTTACTACCTTACGGCGGAAAAAGAGAACGTCACGTCCGTGTTTGCCACCATTGGATCCGGGCCTGGCGGCAACGGTCAGAACGTGGCGCGGCTGTTTGTCCGCCTCACGCCCTGGGATCAACGTCCCGGTGACGACCGCACCTCTTTTGCCATTATTGAGCGCGCTACCCGCGCATTTGCCGCGATTGCTGAAGCACGCGTGGTCGCCAGCAGCCCCCCGGCCATCAGCGGCATGGGCAGCTCCTCGGGCTTTGATCTGCAGCTGCAGGATCACAGCGGTATCGGGCACACGCAGATGATGGCGATGCGCGATAAGCTGCTGGCGCTGGCGTCAGCCGATCCGGCGCTGTCGCGCGTGCGGCATAATGGCCTGGACGATACGCCGCAGCTGCAGATCGATATCGACCAGCGCAAAGCGCAGGCGCTCGGCGTCTCGCTGGACACCATCAACCAGACCCTCTCTACCGCCTGGGGATCGACCTATGTGAATGATTTTCTCGATCGCGGCCGGGTTAAAAAGGTCTATGTGCAGTCGGCACCGGAGTTTCGTATGCTGCCCGGCGATATCAATAAATGGTACGTGCGCAACAGCAGCGGCGGCATGGTGCCCTTCTCTGCGTTTGCCACCAGCCGCTGGGAAACCGGCTCACCGCGCCTGGAGCGCTATAACGGCTACGCCTCGCTGGAAATTGTTGGCGAAGCGGCCAGCGGCGTCAGCAGCGGAACCGCCATGGATGAGATGGAGAAGCTGGTGGCGCAGCTGCCGCTCGGGGTAGGCTTCCAGTGGACCGGCGCATCTTATCAGGAACGATTATCCGGCGCGCAGGCCCCGGCGCTCTATGCTATTTCGCTGCTGGTGGTGTTTTTGTGTCTCGCTGCGCTCTATGAAAGCTGGTCTATTCCCTTTTCGGTGATGCTGGTTGTGCCGCTGGGTGTTGTCGGTGCTCTGCTGGCAACATGGCTGCGCGGACTGGAAAACGATGTCTATTTTCAGGTCGGGCTGCTGACGGTGATCGGGCTTTCGGCGAAAAACGCGATTCTGATCGTGGAGTTTGCGAATGAGATCAACAGCAAAGGCCGTGAGTTAAAGGAGGCCACTCTGGAAGCCTCGCGTCAGCGCCTGCGTCCGATATTAATGACTTCACTTGCCTTTATGTTTGGCGTCCTGCCAATGGCGATCAGCAGCGGCGCGGGTTCAGGCAGTCAGCACGCGGTAGGGACCGGCGTTCTGGGCGGTATGCTGACAGCCACGCTGCTGGCTATTTTCTTTGTACCCCTGTTCTTTGTGCTGGTCCGGCGTCGCTTTCCGCTGCGTGAGAAACCGCACGATTAGCCGGCATGAAAAAAGCCGCCGGGAGAAGCTCCCGGCGGCTCTATTGATGTGTGTGGTCAGAATTACAGCAAGGGGGGAAACGCCCTGCTTTCCTCGTCACGCGTTACTTACGTAACATCGCTTCGATAAATTCTTTCCAGTTCCCCAGTTCATGTTCAACCATAACAACCTCTCTTATTGTGATGGCAATTGTACGCCGCTTTTTTCTGCAGGTGAATACGTTTCCACCTCTTATCACTATCGGCAGAAGCGGGGAAAAGCTGCAGTTTTTCTTTTTTGTGCCGTAACGCACATTTCTGCAAGCTTCTGTTCAGAATGAAAAATAATGTTTTTTTCATTCTGTAGCACAATTCCGTGATTAAGATAATCCTTACCGGCCTGATAATAAGACAGCGGGCAGTTTGCGCTCAGAATGAAAGCGCTTACTGGTCCTGATTAGCGTTTTCGATTAAAGGCCGCAGATGATGAAAAATGCAGGCAATATCCACTGACGCTCACCGCGCGCACCCCGCTGTGGTAAACTCGCGCGCAGATTTTTTTGCAGAACGGGAAACAGCTATGACAGCGCAGTGGGTGATGTACGGAATCAAAAATTGCGACACCGTAAAAAAAGCGCGCAATGCACTAACCGCGTCCGGCATCGACTACCGGTTTCACGATTATCGCGCGGATGGACTGGATGCCGCGCTGCTGCAGCACTTTATCGATCGGCTTGGCTATGAAGCCCTGCTGAATACGCGCGGTACCACCTGGCGCAGGCTGCCGGAAGCAGAACGTGCCGCGATTAAGGATGCCGCCAGCGCCAGCGCCGTGATGCTGGCACAGCCTGCCATCATTAAACGTCCGCTGCTTGCCGCCCCCGATGGCAGCCTGCTGCCGGGCTACAGCGCCGATCTTTACCACGCTTTTATTCAGGAGAAGTCATAACATGTTCTGTCCGGTTATTGAGCTGGCTCAGCAGCTCATCCGTCGCCCTTCGCTAAGTCCGGATGATGCGGGCTGTCAGGCCTTGCTGATCGCCCGCCTGGAGGCGATCGGTTTTCAGATTGAGCAGATGCATATTAATGACACGCTGAACGTCTGGGCCACGCGCGGTCACGGTGAAACCTTAGCGTTTGCCGGACACACTGATGTCGTACCGCCCGGTGATGCAAACCGCTGGATCAACCCGCCGTTTGAGCCCACTATCCGCGACGGCATGCTGTTTGGGCGCGGTGCCGCCGATATGAAGGGCTCGCTGGCAGCGATGGTGGTCGCCGCTGAACGTTTTGTCGCTGCGCATCCGCAGCACAAGGGCCGCCTGGCGTTTCTGATCACCTCCGATGAAGAGGCCAGCGCGGTCAACGGCACGGTCAAAGTGGTGGAGCGCCTGATGGCGCGTCATGAACGGCTGGATTACTGCCTGGTGGGTGAGCCCTCCAGTACAGAGATCGTCGGGGATGTGGTGAAAAACGGCCGGCGCGGTTCAATGACCGCAAACCTGACGCTGCACGGCGTGCAGGGACATGTCGCCTACCCGCACCTGGCGGATAATCCGGTACACCGTGCCATGCCGGCGCTGAATGAGCTGGTGGCCACCGAGTGGGATCAGGGCAACGCATTCTTTCCGCCAACCAGCATGCAGATTGCGAATGTGCAGGCGGGTACCGGCAGCAATAACGTTATTCCCGGCGAATTTTTTGTGCAGTTTAACTTTCGCTTCAGCACCGAGCTGACCGATCAGATGATTAAAGATCGCGTGACGGAACTGCTGGACCGCCATCAGCTGCGCTATACGCTGGAGTGGACCGTTTCCGGACAGCCTTTCCTGACGTCACGCGGCAGGCTGGTTGACGCCGTGGTAAACGCCGTAACGCACTATAATGAAATTAAGCCGCAGCTGTTGACCACGGGCGGCACTTCCGACGGACGCTTTATTGCCCGTATGGGAGCGCAGGTGGTGGAGCTTGGCCCGGTTAACGCCACAATTCATAAAATCAATGAGTGCGTCAAAGCGTCAGATCTGCAGCTGCTGAGCCGCATGTATCAGCGCATTATGGAGCAGCTGATTGCCTGACCGCATAAACAAGGAGACGGGGCATGGAGTGGTTAAAAGAGTACTGGTGGATCCTGGTGATTGTGCTGATGGTGGGCGTACTGATGAACGTCTATAAAGATCTCAAGCGCATCGATCATAAGAAATATATGGATAACCGGCCGGATTTACCTCCGCATCGTGATTTCAACGATAAGTGGGATGATGAAGATGACTGGCCAAAGAAAAAATAGGCCAGGGGCGCGTAAATACGCCAGGGCGGCATTCATGCCGCCCTGGCCGCAAATGGGCGATGGACGCGTAAATACCCAGGAGCGCATGAATGCGCCCCCTACCGGCAATTGTAGGGGCGGCATTCATGCCGCCCGTCCCGGCGGATTGGTTGCAGGGGCGGCATTTATGCCGCCCGCCCCTACAGAAACATCACAACATCGTCGTCGTTTGGTTTGGCGCCGCTCAATGCTTCATCAAAATAGCGGCGCGGTATGGTATAGCGCAGATGATGCAGCGCCCGCGCCATGCTGCGTTCATCTATCGCATGCGGCAGATCGTTCACCACATCCAGCGTCACATCGCCGCCCAGCTCGGTCAGACGCTGGTTCGCCGCTTCAGCATGCTGTAGCGGTACCTGTTCGTCATCGTCGCCGTGAATGAGATGAATGGTATTACGCCTGCTGGCGCGTTCCGGCAGCGTGGTATAGCGCCCGCTAAACGCCACCACCCGTCCCGCCAGCTCCGGCTGCGCTTTTACGCCCTCCAGAACCATGGTGCTGCCCTGCGAGAACCCGACCAGCGCCGTCGCTTCGGGCCGGACGCCAGCAGTACGCTGCCAGTGCCGGACAGACTCGATAAATAGCGGCATGACCGCATCGACACACTGCTGCGGCGAGCGATCCTGAGCGGGATAGTCCATAAACCACTGGCGGCCCTGCGGCACACTACCGGTATAAGGCGCACCTACTGACACCACCTGCGCGTCCGGAAACGCCTCAGCAAACCAGGTGCCAATTTGTGCCATCGCATCAGGGTTATCATCAGCGCCGTGGTAAAGCAAAAAAAGCTGAGCAGCCTGCACCGGCTGTTGAACAACAACATATCGTAAAGCCATACTGACCTCCTGTATTCACTATACGCCGCAGCCAGCAGAGTGATACCGGGAAAATTTGAACAAGAGCGCTGATTTATTGCAACAACGTCAGCCGCTGTTGCCAGGCCTGCGCTGCCTGCGGATCGAGCCGTTCAAGCGCCTCAGCCGTCTCCTGACGCAGCCGCTGTACCACCGCCCTGCGGCCGCTGAGACCGGCGCTGCTGCCCGCCTCGCTCAGCGTCTGTTTCTGAAGCAGTATGGCCTGCATTAACGGCTGTGGCTGTATGCGTACCAGCCGCTGCAGCACCGCATAGCTCGCCTCGAACGGGCGCTGTGCCCAGGCAAAACCTGCCAGCAGCACCACATCCTCTTCATTAATATCCTGCGACAGCCCCGCTTCCTCTGGCAATGGCAAATCGATGAGATCGTTCAGCCAGACGGCATCGCGCGCCAGACGCTGCGCCGCCTGCGTCTGCAGCAGTTTCCCGGCCGGCGTCAGTGCGCAGATGGCCATTGCGGCGTAGCAGCCGCTGCTCGCTTCACGCTGCGATCCGACCCGCACCAGCGTAAAGCCGCAGGCGTGCCAGAAGCGCCACAGCGCCGCCGTGTAACCAAAGCTCACCGAGAGAAAATCACAGCCGGCGGCCTGCTGACGCGCCTGTGAAACCAGCGCCCGGCCAATGCCCTGCTGACGGCGGGCGGCCGTCACCGCAACGCGGCTGATACGCAGAGAGCGCAGCGTAGCCGCCGCGCTGAAACCGGCGTGTGCCGCCAGTGACTGCGCGACCAGATTACCGCGCGGGCGACGCGTGCCGGCCCAGACAGCCTGCGCCAGTTCTGCATCCAGTCCGCCCTCTTCAACCAGCCACAGGGCACCGGCCACGCTCTCTGCTGCGCCAGCCAGCCAGAGCTGCATCCCCGGCGCGTCCAGCAGGCGGCGCAGGTCGAGGGGCGAAGTGCGATAGTGCGCGCTCGCCAGCAGACGATAGCCCGCCTCCAGCGCAGCGGGGTGCGCATCCGGCGTCGCTCGGTATAACGTGATTTCAGATGCGGGTGCGGCGCGATCCGCTTCTTCAAACAGCAGCGCGCGGTTGAGCCACTGCTCCAGCGGATCCTGTGCGCACCAGCGCAGGGGTTCATCCAGCGTGAAATAGCGGACGTCAGGCAGGGTGGCGCAGAAGCGCAGCAGAAAGCCGCGTCCGGTGCCCTCGTACCCCTGCACCGTTGTGGTCAGCAGCACACGCGGAAAGCGTGCAACCAGCTGCTGCAGCAGCGGCGCCGGGATCGCGGCTGCCTCATCAACGATCAGCCATGCAGGCAGCGGATCGATCGGCTGCTGCAGGATCGCATCAGGGGCCATAAAGGAAAACTGCTCGCCGGCAAACTGCGCCAGCACCTCTGTTGACACCTTCGCCGGAGCGGTGACCAGCGCGTGCGTTGTATTACGTGCCAGCATGCCGGCCAGCGCCGACTTGCCGCGCCCGCGCGGTGCGGTAACCACCGCCACCCCGGAAGCGATCGCCTGCAGCTGAGCAAGAATAGCCGCCTGCTGCTGTGGCGCCTGGCATTGCCAGCGCGGCCAGACACCTGCGGCCGGCTGACGTACCGGCAGATGCTGGCGCTGCAGCAGCACCTCGTCATCTTTCAGCATCAGCTGCTGCAGGCGGCGTATAAAACGGGGCGTGGCGATGGGCTCTGCGACATCGGCCCAGCGCAGGCTGTCCGCATCGGCAGCTGTCGCCCAGCTCTCCCACGGCGGCGTCAGCAGCAGCAGCCAGCTGCCGGCGCGCAGCGTACCGGCCAGCGCGGCAAAAGCCTCAGCGTGAAAGCCGTGCCGCGCATCGAACAGCGCATGGGTAAATTCACGTCCCAGCAGCGTTCGCAGCGCTGTCGGGGCAACGTGCGGCGTCAGGTCGCAGGCGCTGCTGAGCGTGATCCAGTCACCCGGCAGCGCCTGCTGCCATAGACCGGCCTGCTCGCGCGCCCACTCTGCATCACCTGCTATAACCGCTAAGCGGCGGATGCCTGCCTGCTGCATCGCCGCCGTGATAACCGCACAGGACATCAGTTAGTGGCGAAGGTGTTGCACTGGCCCGGATCGCCGCCGTCATAACCACGTTTAAACCAGGTATAGCGCTGTTCAGATGTGCCGTGCGTAAAGCTGTCCGGCACTACGCGCCCCTGGCTCTGCTGCTGCAGGCGGTCGTCACCAATCGCTTCGGCCGCGTTAAGCGCTTCCTGCAGATCGCCCACTTCCAGAATGTTCTGCTGCTGCATATAGTGGCCCCAGACGCCGGCAAAGCAGTCCGCCTGCAGCTCCATTTTCACCGACAGCTGATTCACCTGTTTCTCACTGGCGCCCTGCTGCATTTCACGTACTTTCGGCTCAATACCCAGCAACTTCTGCACATGGTGACCCACCTCATGCGCAATGACGTAGCCCTGCGCAAAGTCGCCGCCTGCGCCCAGTTTGGTTTTCATCTCATCATAGAAAGAGAGGTCGATATAGACGCTCTGGTCAGCCGGACAGTAAAACGGCCCCATCGCCGCCTGGCCGGTTCCGCAGTGGGTGCGCGTCACGCCGCGATACATCACCAGTTTTGGTGGCACATACTGTTTGTTCATCTGCTTAAACAGCTTGTCCCAGGTATCTTCGGTTGTCGCGAGGATCACCGAGGTAAATTTCGCCGCCTCGTTATCCTGCGCGGAGTCCACCTGGCGCTGCTGCACCGGTGCGCTGCCACCGCCGCCCAGCAGTCCGGTAAGGTCATAGCCGTAATATCCGGCCACCGCCACAACGACCAGCAGGATAATGCCGCCTTTCCCGCGCGGCAGCCGGATCTGTCGCCCGCCACCGCCAAAACCTGATGATTCGCCGCGACGATCTTCCACATTGTCGCTTTCACGACGCCCTTGCCAGCGCATGGCCTGCTCCTGTTTATTTATCTTCAGATAGGCATGATTTTAGATGGCGCCAGGCATAATCACCAGCGTTGCAGGCAGGCAGATGACGGATATAAAAAAGGGCCGTCTGCAGAGACGACCCGATAGCACCTGCCGCGTAATGCGGTTTAGTCGAGTTTGACCCCGAGGCGGTGTGCTACAGCTTCATACGCTTCCACGACGCCGCCGAGGCTCTGACGGAAACGGTCTTTATCCATTTTGTCCATGGTCTCTTTGTCCCACAAACGCGCGCCATCGGGTGAGAACTCGTCGCCCAGCGTGACTTCGCCGTTAAACAGACCAAACTCCAGCTTGAAATCGACCAGGATAAGACCGGCATCATCAAACAGTTTGCTCAGCACCTCGTTGGCTTTATACGTCAGCTCCTGCATACGCGCCAGGTTCGCTTTACTGACCCAGCCAAAGGTTTCGCAGTAAGACTCGTTGACCATGGGATCATGTTTGGCGTCATCTTTCAGGAAGAGATCAAACAGCGGCGGACTGAGCAGCATGCCCTCTTCCACCCCAAGGCGTTTGACCAGCGATCCGGCCGCGCGGTTGCGGATCACGCACTCTACCGGCACCATCTCCAGCTTTTTCACCAGCGCTTCGTTATCAGACAGCAGCGCTTCCATCTGAGTAGGAATGCCCGCTTCCTGCAGTCTGGTCATAATAAAGTGGTTAAACTTGTTGTTCACCATGCCTTTACGATCAAACTGTTCGATTCGTGCCCCGTCTCCTGCTGATGTATCGTTGCGGAACTCAAGTACCAGCAAATCCGGATTGTCGGTACTGTATACGGTTTTCGCTTTACCGCGATACAACTCAGCTCGCTTTTGCATCTTGTTAACTCCAGACATGAAATAACCCGTGTTCAGCGGTGTTCCACCGCGCGACGACTGCGTGACGCAATCGTTTACCTCGCCGGGCGCCATTATGCCAAAATCAAAACAAAAAGGCCGGAGAATCTCCGGCCTTTACACAATTATTTATTCAGTGCGCCCTGCATGACGGCCACCAGCGCATCGTTCTGCGCCTGGGTCAGCACGTGACCCTTAGGATCGATAAACTGCAGACTACTGCGGTTATCAAGGTCGCCGACCTGCAGCTTATAGTCACCGTTTGGCAACTCCGGATCTTTGGCGCCAATCGCGTCAAACGCGCTGCTGCCCGGCTGCTTATAGGTCACTTTCAGACTGCCCTGCGAACGGTTGTCATCCGTCACTTCCATGCCAGCACGCTGCAGCGCCGCCGGCAGTCGCTGCCAGGTGACGTTAAACGGCGAGCGCAGGATCAGCAGCGGCAGGCCGGTTTCATCTGCACCGCTCTGGACGTCGATCTGTCCGGTCGCACGTCCGGCGGCAGCATCCTGACTGGCAGTATCGATCTTATCCAGACCGGTACTGAGATCGTTGAGCATCTGGCCGGTATAGCGCTGAACCTGTGCCGGTGACGTCACCGTCTCACCCTGCTGCTGCAGCTCAAGCAGACGCACCGTCAGGACCTGCTGATACCCCTGATTCTGCACGCTGATCTGATAGCGGCCGCGATACTGATTATCTTCATCTGCGCGGTTCCACTGCACCCAGTCGGTGGTGAGCTGCTGCCCGGCATCGTTACGCTGGGCAATCGGGAACTTGTAGGATTGCACCACGTTGACCACCTGTGACCAGATAGAACCGCGACTGCTTTCCAGCGCCAGTACGCCGGTATTACCGGTGAACTGCGCGCGCGTACCGTTCATCAGCGCCAGCGGCTGCGCCGGCGGACGAATATCGAGTGCTTTACCCAGCGCGCCATTAGCTACGCGATGCGGAACCTCATAGTCGCCGTTCTGTATCGGCAGTATTGCCCCTGCCGGCGCGTTCAGATCGCGCAGTTCAGGCGTCTGAAGATAGGACTCATCGCCGCTTACCTGGCGCTTGTAACGCTGATCGCTGGAACAGGCTGTCAGCAGCATCAGAGTGGAGAGACCTGCTACCGTTACCAGCGTCGAGCGCTTAACTGAAAAACTCATTGATTCTCCCTAAATTAACGCAGACCCGCTTTAATAAGTGCCTGCGCCGTTTTTTCCTGGCCCGCGCTGGTCAGCGGCGTCATTGGCAGGCGCAGCGTGTCATCCGCGATCAATCCCAGCTGTTTTGCGGCCCATTTTACCGGAATAGGATTGGGCTCACAGAAAAGCGTCTGGTGCAGATGCATCAGACGCTGATTCAGGTTACGCGCTTCGGCAAATTTGCCTTCCTGCGCCAGCGCACAGAGTTCAGCCATTTCACGCGCCGCAATGTTAGCGGTGACAGAAATGACGCCTTTGCCGCCCAGCTGCATGGAATCCAGCGCAGTGGCATCATCGCCGCTGACAATAATGAACTCGTCACCAACCAGCTGTTGGATCTGTGAAACCCGCGATAAGTTCCCGGTCGCTTCTTTAATACCGATAATATTTTTAATTTCAGCCAGGCGCGCCACGGTCTCCGGCAGCATATCGCAGCCGGTACGCGACGGAACGTTATAGAGCATCTGCGGCAGATCGGTGCTTTCCGCAATCGCTTTGAAGTGCTGGTAAAGCCCTTCCTGAGTCGGACGATTGTAATAAGGCGTCACGGTCAGGCAGCCGACCACGCCGGTGCCGGTAAAGCGTTTTGTCAGAGAGATCCCTTCGGCAGTGGCGTTAGCGCCCGTTCCGGCGATAACCGGAATACGGCCATCGGCCAGCTCCAGGGTTTGCATCACCACGTCACCATGCTCTTCATGGCTGAGCGTTGCAGATTCGCCGGTGGTGCCAACAGAAACGATCGCTGCGGTTCCGCTGGCGACATGATAATCAATCAGTTTTTTCAGACTCGGGCGGCAAACCTGGCCCTGGTCATTCATAGGCGTAATGAGTGCAACAATACTTCCGGTGAACATGGGCTATCCCCTCGACAAACAAGTGCCTCATGTTACGTTTTACCTTTAAAGAAAAGCAAGCGAGCCAGCCCATTCCCGCGCTTGTCAGCAGTTTTTTTTATGTTTACCTTATAGTTATTAGCGAACGTACAGGAAAACTCATTTTGTCGCAGCCACAGCCGCATCATCTGGTCATCACTGCTCTTGGCGTCGATCGTCCGGGTATCGTTAACGCCATCACCCGCCACGTCAGCAGTTGCGGCTGCAATATAGAAGATAGCCGTCTGGCGATGCTCGGCGATGAGTTCACCTTTATTATGCTGCTTTCCGGCAGCTGGAACGCCATTACGCTGATTGAATCCACGCTGCCGATGAAAGGCGCTGAGCTGGAGCTGCTGATCGTAATGAAGCGCACGAACGCGCGCGCGACGCCACCGATGCCGGTGACGGTCCGGATTCAGGTAGAAGTGCCGGATTCGCCACGCATTATTGAGCGCTTTACCGATCTGCTTGATAAACATCAGCTGAACATCGCTGAGCTGGTGTCGCGTATTAACCCGGCTCAGGACAATGAACAGCCGGTACTCTATATTCAGATGACAGCACACAGTCCGGCGAACCGGGTAAGCGCACCGATAGAGCAGGCGTTTAATCAGCTGTGTGAAGAACTGCATGCACAAGGCTCAATTCGCCTCTATAGTGTCACCGACGACAGCAGCAATGTCCTGTAATCAGGCTCCGGGTTATTTCGCCACACACTCTGTTGCAGCAGCATAACGTGTTGTGAAATAACCCTGAGGTAAACGTCCGGCCAGCCAGCAGGCACTGCCGGGTGTCATACCCGCAGCATGAACAAAAAACGGAGAGTTGTGATGAATCCACTGAAAGCCGGTGATACCGCACCGAAATTTAGCTTGCCCGATCAGGATGGCGAACAAGTAAATTTGGCCGACTTCCAGGGACAGCGTGTTCTGGTCTATTTCTACCCGAAAGCGATGACGCCAGGCTGTACTACTCAGGCCTGCGGCCTGCGTGACAACATGGACGAGCTGAAAAAAGCGGGCGTAGAGGTACTGGGTATCAGCACCGACAAGCCGGAAAAACTGTCCCGTTTTGTTGAGAAAGAGCTGCTGAATTTCACGCTGCTTTCTGATGAAGATCACCAGGTGTGCGAGCAGTTTGGCGTCTGGGGTGAGAAGTCATTTATGGGCAAAAGCTACGACGGCATCCACCGCATCAGTTTCCTGATTGGTCAGGATGGTAAAGTGGAAAAAGTGTTCGACAGCTTTAAAACCGCAGACCATCACGATATCGTGCTTGATTACGTGAAGTCTGCCTGATCAAAAGCGGTGCGCCTTTGCTGCGCACCGCTTCCCGCTATTTCTTACTCTGCGATCTGCCGTTCCGGCGTGGTTTCCGGCCAGGCGCGTACAACCGCTTTTACCAGCGTGGCCAGCGGAATAGCAAAAAATACGCCCCAGAAGCCCCACAGTCCGCCAAAAATGACCACGGAGAGAATAATCACCAGCGGATGCAGATTTACCGCTTCTGAAAACAGCACCGGCACCAGTACGTTGCCATCCAGCGCCTGGATCACCAGATACACCACCATCAGCGTCCAGAAATCGCTGCTAAGCCCCCACTGAAACAGCCCGACGCCAATGACCGGCAGCGTAACGGCCAGCGCGCCCACGTAAGGGATCAGCACCGAAACGCCCACCAGCACCGCCAGCAGCAGCGCGTAATTGAGCCCCAGCACTAAAAAGGCGATCCAGCTGACGACGCCTGTCACCGCCATCTCCAGCACTTTGCCGCGAATATAGTTGGTGATTTGCTGATTCATCTCTTTCCATACCGTGCCCGCCAGCCCGCGATTACGCGGCAGCACGCGCCGCACCGCATTCAGCATCTGCTCTTTATCTTTCAGCAGGAAAAACACCATCAGCGGGACCAGCACCAGATAGATCATCAGCGTCATCAGACCGACCAGCGAGGCCAGTGAATAGCGCACCAGGGATTCACCCAGGCCGGTCAGGCGGCTGCGCAGATTCTCTACGATGATATCGATAATGCCTGCATCTACCAGTGCCGGAAAACGCTGTGGCAGTGCAGCCGCTGAGACATAGAGTTTATTGAGCATGTTGGGCAGATCGCGCGTCAGGTTAATGCCCTGCTGCCAGGCAACCGGCGCCACTATCAGTACCATAACCAGCAGAATGCCGGCGAAGAGTATCAACACGATGCTGGTTGCCCAGCTGCGGCTGCAGCCGATACGCTGCAGCCGCACTACGGGCCACTCCAGCAGATAAGCCAGCACCAGCGCCACCAGCAGCGGCGCCAGCAGCCCGCTAAAGAAAAACAGAATGCAGAACGCCGCCAGCAGGATCACCAGCAGGCCAATCGCCTGCGGATCGCTGAAGCGACGCTTGTACCAATGAAACAACAGAGACAACATCAACCTTATCCTTTTACTGCCCCGGCACGGCACGCTGCCGCCCGCTTATCGATCCGCATATCAGCGTATAATGCTGCTGACCAGTGCGTTATGGCCGGCAATCATCACACAGTTTCGTCCGGCGTGCTTGGCCTGATAGAGCGCCGCATCCGCCTGCCGGAGACTCTCCTCCTGCGTGCCCTGCTGCGGCTGCCAGCAGGCGATGCCCACCGAGAGCGTGATATGGCCGGGCGGATCGATCCAGCTCTCCGCAATGCTGACGCGCACCCGCTCGGCGATAACCCGCGCCTCTTCGACCGTGGTAGCCGGCAGCAGCATCAGAAACTCTTCGCCGCCGTTACGGCAGACTACATCCGTCTGACGGGCGTTGCTGCGCAGCGTCTGCGCGACCTGCTTAATGACGTTATCACCCGCGCCGTGGCCAAAATTATCATTTACCCGTTTAAAGTGGTCGATATCCAGCGCCAGCACGGCAAATGGCTGCTGCATCGCCTCAAAATAGTCGAGCACGGCGTGCAATCCTCGCCGGTTGAGCAGCTGCGTCAGAGGATCGCTTTGTACTTCTGAGTTAAGCCGGCCGATTTTATCCTGTACCAGTCCGATACCGGTCAGCAGCGCCCGCTTTACCTGCGCCGCCTCAAAGTACCACGCACGGATGCCGCCGATCTCTGCCGACACCCCCTGCGTATCCATCTGGCTGGCTTTCCGCGACAGCTGCCAGAGCGGCAGCGCGATCAGCCGCGCCAGCACGATCGCTACCAGCAGCGTCAGCAGCGCAAACGGCACCGAGTTTTTCAGCACGTTCAGCAGCAGACCGGAAAGCGGCGCCAGCGTGAGTGCCGCAGGCTTAAGCGCCACGACCATCCAGCCGGTACCGGGCACCACAGCGTAGCCAATCAGCTTATTGCTGCTGTTCTCTGTGATCTGCGCGGTACCGCTGCTGCGCTCCGCCCGCTCGCGTTCGCTGATAATCGCCGGCACGCTTTTACCCACCAGCTGGCTGTTCTGGTGATAAAGCACCTGATTATTGCGGTCCAGAACAAAGACCTGCGTCCCGTCGCGATAATATTGCTCGCCCAGCAGCGCATTCAGGATGCTTTTTTTCTTCAGATAGAGCGTGCCGCCCACGTACCCCAGATAGCGCCCTTCGCTGTTCCAGATCGGCCATGAAACAAACACGATCAGGTTGTTTGCGGCTGAAATCACTGCCCGGCTGACCAGCGGCTGCCGCTGCAACAGCGCTTCCCGTGACGCCTGACTGGTGAGCTGCATGCCTTTCAGCGTCAGGGATTCCGGTGAAATCGCTTTAACGATGCCATTACTGTCCACCACCGCAACGGAGTTAAAACTGCTGGTCTGCTCGCGCAGGCGATTCACTTCCTGCTGCGCAAGTGCTTCATCATCAAACGCCTGACCCAGCAGATTAGCGCTGAAGTGCAGCTGCGACTGTGCCTGCTGAAAGAAAAGTTCCGTGGTGGTCGCCAGCTTGGTCGCATAGGCGCGATTGGCTTCCAGCGTGGTTTCAATCAGCACCATACGCTGCACGCGCCAGGTCGCATAAAGCGTGTTCGCCAGCGTAATGACAATACTGATTATTGCCAGCAGCGCGATCAGCGTTCGCAGGTCAGTTTTGGGCCGGATTCGCATCAGCATAACGCTGCCGCGCGGATAGGTTGCTTCATAAATTTCGTGCCTGACGCTGTGGTGATTGAGGGGGTCACTTGTTGTTATAAAAGAGAAGCAAGTGTACACCGCTCAGGTCGTTTCAGCACGGATCATCCTGCTGCTCTGGCAACAGAACTCTGTTTTACGCTGGATCGGTTTACGGAGGGAGGCAGAGAAGTGACAGCGGCCTGCACCGCTGTCAGCGCATGTTACAGCATCAAAAAGGCGTATCCTTCATTCTGCAGCGTAGCAACCGTCGTGCCGCTGGAGAGCGTATGGGTCACGCGGGTATCGATCCAGTCACGCTGCAGCTGGTGAAACGCCACGGACTGGTCGCAGATAGTGACTTTAACGCCCGCTTTTTTCAGCTCATCGATCAGTTTCAGGTTCGGGTTATCAAAACCGTACGCCTTATGAAACTGCTCGTTGTTCAGCGCAGCCGGTACGGCATCGCTGTTGATAGAGACCACAAAGTTTAGCTGATTAAGCGGCACGCCCGCAGCATAATAGAGGTTGGTCACGCGTGCCACGCGCTCCAGGCCCAGGTTAGCCTGGTGAATATCGCCTTCGCTGCGGTTGATCTGAAACACAATTTTATTGCTCAGCCCCGGCGTCGTTGCCGGGTTGTAGTCAGGCGTATTCACGAAGTGAATTTTGCCATAGCCGGCGATTGCCGGCGTGCTCCAGAAGTCAGCAGGCTCCGCTTTTTTATCGGCGAATTTACCGCTGACCTTATCCACCAGCTCAGGAAGCTGTAACACATTGCCGCCGACAAATCCTGCCAGCGCGGCGATAACAATATAAGACGCTACACGCATTCTGTTTCTCCTTAACCGAAACGATTACATCTGCAAAAGGGCATAGCCCTGATTTTCCAGCGTGGAGACCGTAGTCGGGCTGGAGAGCGCATGGATCACGGAACGATCGATCCAGGCGTTGGGATAGTGGTGAAAGGCAACAGACTGATCGCATACGGACACTTTTACGCCCAGCTTATTCAGCGCATTGATCAGCGGCAGATTAGGGTTATCGACGCCATAAAACTGTCTGAAGTGGCTGTCATCCAGCGTGGCAGGCGTCGCATCACCGGTCATGGAGACAACAAATTCCAGCTGATCAACAGGAACGCCGGAGGCAACGTAGAGGTTAACCACGCGCGCAACCCGCTCCAGCCCGAGGTTAGGACGTTTGATGTCACCCTCATTTTTGGTGAGCTGGAAAACCACCTTATTGCTCAGGCCGGCCGCCGGCTTAAATGCGGCATCCGCTTCATAATGAATTTTGCCATAGCCTTCAATGGCGGGCGTGCTCCAGAATCCTTCGGGATCGGCAGGCTCAGCGGTAAAATGTTTCGCTACACGCTGATAGAGGTCGTCTCCTTTAATTATTCCTGCTCCGACCACGCCTCCCAGAACAGCAATCAGGGCATAGCTTACTGCTGAACGCATACATACTCTCCGGCATACACGGCACGTGTATTAACAGTTCATAGGGAAAAAAAGTGCCTTATCTATACCACAGCGCATGCGGAACGGCGTGACTGACCGGCGCCGTGTAACCACGCTTTAGTTGCGCGCAACATAATTAGCGGTGCTGATTAAACAGGGAATTCGATGGTCATCGCGGCAGCGCTGCAGAATAAGATGGCCGGGAAATCGGTTTACTTATGCTTACTGCACGGGTTGACGAACGGATCAATCCTGACCATTAATTTCTGTTAAGGTCCGTTTTTATCCCGCGCTGATGATAAAAAAAGCTGATGGAACAAAGTGATAGTTAAGGCCGGGCCAGCCCTGTTTTTCAGAGAATACCTGGAAAAATCCATGCCAGATTCAATATTTTTGAGCAACTTTACGTAACTTTGAATTCATTGCAGCATAACCTTATATCTGTCGCTGCATTACTGTTCAGTTTTTTGCGGCAAATCAGCGACTCATCGCTCTGCACGCTCTGTTTTGCGCTTCTGCGACCGCTCTCTTTGCAACCCGGCGGCCTGCGGTTAAGATAGCGACAGAGCAGAAAACCCGATTCACATCGAACATTTACCCTCTCTTCTGTCCGGCGACAGATGAGCATCATCAGGATCGAGGCATGTTAAACCGACTGCGTATCTCCGTACTGGCCACCCTCATTCCTGCGCTGCTGCTGACGCCCGCCTTCAGCGCACGCGCCGACCTCAGTGATAATCTGCCCGACATCGGCACGACGGCGGGTTCCACGCTATCGATTAATCAGGAACTGCAGATGGGCGATTTTTACGTGCGCCAGCTGCGGGCCAGCGCGCCACTGATTCAGGATCCGCTGCTGAACCAGTACATTAATGAGCTGGGGCAGCGTCTGGTCGCGCACGCCGGTTCAGTGCGCACGCCGTTTCACTTTTTCCTGATCCAGAATGACGAGCTCAACGCCTTTGCCTTTTTTGGCGGCAACGTGGTGCTGCACGCCTCACTGTTCCGCTATACCGATAATGAGAGCCAGCTCGCCTCGGTGATGGCGCATGAGATTTCACACGTGACGCAGCGCCATCTGGCGCGCGCCATGGAGGAGCAGAAACGCAGTGCGCCGCTGACCTGGGTTGGCGCGCTGGGTTCTATTCTGCTGGCGATGGCAAATCCGCAGGCGGGAATGGCGGCGCTGACCGGTACGCTGGCAGGCACCCAGCAGGGCATCATCAGCTTCACGCAGGGCAATGAGCAGGAGGCGGATCGCATCGGTATTCAGGTGCTGCAGCGTGCCGGTTTTGATCCGCAGGCGATGCCCGCTTTCCTGGAAAAGCTTGCCGACCAGACGCGCTTCTCCTCCCGCCCGCCGGAAATTTTGCTGACGCACCCGCTGCCTGACAGCCGTCTCTCTGACGCGCGCAACCGCGCAAACCAGATGCGTCCGGTGGTGGTACAGTCGTCGCAGGATTTCTATATGGCGAAGGTGCGTGTGCTTGGCATGTATCCTACCGGCCGCAATCAGCTCACCGACGATCTGCTGAATGAGTATGCGAAAGGCAATCTGCGTGAACAGCAGGCCGCGCAGTATGGCAAAGCGGTGCAGTTTCTGCAGGCCAAAGATTTTGCGAATGCTAAACGTACGCTGGCGCCGCTGCTGGCAAAACAGCCGGACAACGTCTGGTTTCTTGATTTGATGACCGATATCGATTTGGGGCTCAACCAGCCGCAGCAGGCGATCGCCATGCTGAGCAGCGCCCGCGGCGGCGGCACTAATCCGGTGCTGCAGCTCAACCTGGCTAACGCTTATGTGGAAGCGAAACAGCCCGCCAGCGCCAGCCGCATTCTTAACCGCTATACCTTTGCCCATCCGGACGATCTTAACGCCTGGGATCTGCTGGCGCAGGCGTCGGCGGCACAGGGATTACGCGATGAAGAGCTGTCAGCGCGGGCGGAGAGCCTGGCGCTCAGCGGCCAGCTCGATCAAGCCATTACCGCACTGGGCAGCGCCAGCGCACAGGTGCCGCTTGGCAGCCTGAAGCAGGCGCGTTATGACGCCCGTATCGATCAGCTGCGTGAGCTGCAGCGGCGTTTCCGGCAGTATCAGAAAGGATAACGTCAGAGTCCGAGCGTCTCTTTAACAAACGGGATCGTCAGTTTGCGCTGGGCACTGATAGAGGCGCGATCGAGACGATCCAGCGTTTCAAACAGCGTGCGCATTTCACGATCGAGACGCTTCAGCAGAAAACGCCCGACATCTTCCGGCAGTTCAAAACCGCGCAGCCCGGCACGCAGCTGCAGCGCCTGTAATTTATCCTCATCTGAGAGCGGCTGCAGACGATAGATTTGTCCCCAGTCGAGACGGGAGGCCAGATCGGGCAGGCCAAGACTGAGCTGGCGCGGCGGCCGATCGCCGGTGATCAGCAGGCGGGTTTTACCGGTTTCAAGAATGCGGTTATAAAGGTCAAATATCGCCATTTCCCACTCCGCTTCCCCGGCAATACACTCAATATTGTCGATGCAGACCAGCGCCAGATTCTCCATGCCTTCCAGCACCTCCGGCACAAACCAGGTCCGCTTATCCAGCGGCACATAGCCTACCGCTTCATCGCGGGCAGACATTTCGGCGCACGCCGCGTGCAGCAGGTGACTGCGTCCACCGCCTTCGCGCGACCAGAAGTAGAGATAGCTGCCGTGTTGCTGCGCCAGTGCGCCGCGCAGTGCGGCAAGCAGCGACGGATTGTCCCCTGGCCAGAAGCTGGCAAAGGTTTCATCATCAGGTAAGTAGAGTGGCAGTGAGAGCTGTGCCGGCGTGTTCAGAAGTACCTCAGCAAGTGAGCGGGCAGAAAACGGCGCAAGTTTATCACGATCCTCTGCAGAGATGAACCAGGCGTCCCTGCCCGGCGGCCGCGCTTAGCGATCCTGCTGCTCCTGCGCCTCCAGCACCACCTCTTCCGGACGTAAAATATTGATAACCCGGAAAATCAGCGCCAGCGCAACGCCGACCAGCGTGGCCAGCGCCATGCCTTTCAGCTCTGCCGCACCGATATGGACTTTGGCACCGCTCACGCCGATGATCAGGATCACCGAGGTCAGGATCAGGTTCTGCGCTTTGTTGTAGTCCACTTTTGATTCAATCAGCACGCGAATACCGGAGGCGCCGATCACGCCATACAGCAGCAGCGATACGCCGCCCATCACCGGCACCGGGATCGCCTGAATCGCTGCCGCCAGCTTGCCCACGCAGGAGAGCAGAATGGCAAAAATCGCCGCCCCGCCAATAACCCAGGTGCTGTAAACGCGGGTGATCGCCATGACGCCGATGTTTTCGCCATAGGTGGTATTGGGCGTTGATCCAAAAAAGCCGGAGAACATGGTCGAGAGGCCGTTGGCGAACATAGAGCGGTGCAGCCCCGGATCGCGGATCAGATCTTTTTTCACAATATTTGCCGTCACGACCAGATGCCCGACGTGCTCGGCAATCACCACCAGCGCGGCAGGCAGAATGGTCAGCATGGCCGCCCACTCAAAGCGCGGCGTGTAGAAGGTTGGCAGCGCAAACCAGGGCGCGTTTTCCACGCTGCGCCAGTCAACAATGCCCAGCATTGAGGAGAGCGCATAGCCCACCAGCACACCAATCAGAATCGGGATGATGGCAAGAAAACCGCGAAACAGCACGGAGCCAAACACCGTAACCGCCAGCGTCACCATGGAGATCAGTACGGTGGTGCTGTCCGGTGCCGTACCTTCCGCCGGTAGCAGGCCCGCCATATTGGCCGCCACGCCTGCCAGCTCCAGCCCGATCACGGCGACAATAGCGCCCATCGCGGCGGGTGGAAACATCACGTCCAGCCAGCCGGTGCCCGCTTTTTTCACAATCAGCGCCACAATGCAGAACAGCAGACCGCAGAGGATAAAGCCGCCCAGCGCCACTTCGTAACCCAGCGGCAGCAGCAGCAGTACCGGTGAAATAAAGGCGAAGCTGGAGCCGAGATAGGCAGGAATTTTACCTTTGCAGATAAACAGATAGAGCAGCGTACCAGCGCCGTTGAACAGCAGCACGGTCGCCGGGTTAATATGAAACAGGATCGGCACCAGCACCGTGGCACCAAACATCGCAAACAGATGCTGCAGGCTGAGTGGAATGGTTTGCAGCAGCGGCGGGCGTTCGCTCACCCCAATGGCACGTCTCGTCATCGTATCCCCTTCCCTTCCTGTATGACAGGCGGTTAATTACTGTTTTTTTGTTAAAAAAAAGCCGACTCTCTGGTCGGCTGCTCAAATACTATGTCTTAAAAATGCTAATGCATATTCTGCCTGCAGCTGCAGGCCGGGCGTTGCCGGCGGCATTGGGCTCACGGCCAGCGCGGAGCGTACCAGCGCAGGCAGCGGTTTCGGGCACTGCCCGAAGGCAACGCGACCAGCAACATAGCCCGGAGTAAACATTATTTCGTTCCGAAGATCTTATCGCCGGCATCGCCGAGACCTGGAATGATATAGCCTTTCTCATTCAGCCCCTGATCGACTGACGCGGTATACAGCTCAACGTCCGGATGCGCTTTCTCCAGCGCGGCAATGCCTTCCGGTGCCGCCACCAGTACCAGCACCTTGATGCTGCTGCAGCCCGCTTTTTTCAGCAGGTCAATGGTGGCAATCATTGAGCCACCGGTCGCCAGCATCGGATCGACGACCAGCGCCATGCGCTCTTCGATGTTAGAGACCAGCTTCTGGAAATAGGGCACCGGCTCCAGCGTCTCTTCATCGCGGTAGACACCCACCACGCTGATACGCGCGCTCGGAACGTGCTCCAGTACCCCTTCCATCATGCCGAGACCGGCACGCAGAATAGGAACGACGGTAATTTTTTTACCTTTGATTTGATCAACATCAACCGGGCCGTTCCAGCCTTCAATCGTTACGCGTTCAGTTTCAAGATCGGCGGTGGCTTCATAGGTCAGCAGGCTGCCCACTTCCGAGGCCAGCTCGCGAAAGCGTTTGGTGCTGATATCATGCTCACGCATCAGGCCCAGTTTGTGTTTAACCAGCGGGTGTCTGACTTCCACGATTTTCATGATTATTCTCCCGGAATTGAGTTGAGCTAAAAAAAAATCGCCGGATTATACCGCCTTTTTGCTTTTGCGCCACAGCGGATTGCGCAGGGGGATGGCTGCCTGTCCTGAGAATAGCGGAATCGCGAAAATCTGACATAACGAATATCGGGCGTGAGATCAGACTCGCAAACGTTTGCCTGCGCTGTTAGAATTGCCGCGCTTAATTTTTGCCACCAATCGCAATCGCGTGGGGATTCCGCAGTGACCGACAAAACCTCTCTCAGCTACAAAGACGCCGGTGTTGATATTGATGCTGGTAACGATCTGGTTGACCGTATTAAAGGCGTAGTAAAGAAAACCCGCCGCCCGGAAGTGATGGGTGGACTGGGCGGCTTTGGCGCGCTGTGTGCGCTGCCGCAGAAATATCGCGAGCCGGTGCTGGTTTCGGGAACGGATGGCGTCGGTACTAAACTGCGCCTGGCGATGGATCTTAAGCGTCACGACAGCATCGGCATCGATCTGGTTGCGATGTGTGTGAACGATCTGGTGGTACAGGGCGCCGAGCCGCTGTTCTTCCTCGACTACTACGCTACCGGCAAACTGGACGTTGATACCGCCTCTGCGGTGATCACCGGTATTGCCGAAGGCTGCCTGCAGTCAGGCTGTGCGCTGGTAGGCGGAGAGACGGCGGAAATGCCGGGCATGTATCACGGCGAAGATTATGATGTCGCTGGCTTCTGTGTCGGCGTGGTGGAGAAATCGGAGATCATCGACGGCAGTAAAGTTCAGGATGGTGACGTCCTGATTGCCCTCGGGGCAAGCGGCCCGCACTCCAACGGCTATTCGCTGGTACGCAAGATTCTGGAAGTCAGCGCCACCGATCCGGAACGCGAGCAGCTGGAAGGTAAATCGCTGGCCGATCACCTGCTGGCCCCGACCCGCATCTATGTAAAAAATATCCTGAGCCTGATTGAGCAGGTTGATGTGCACGCCATTGCCCACCTTACCGGCGGCGGCTTCTGGGAAAACATCCCACGCGTGCTGCCTGACAATACGCAGGCGGTACTGGATGAGCAGAGCTGGCAGTGGCCGGCGGTGTTCAGCTGGCTGCAGCAGGCGGGGAACGTCAGCCGCCATGAGATGTATCGCACCTTTAACTGCGGCGTCGGCATGGTGATTGCCCTCAGCCCGGATGAAGCAGACAAAGCGGTACAGCTGATGCAGGATGCCGGTGAGCAGGCGTGGAAAATCGGCGTTATTAAGGCGTCTGATTCCGCAGAGCGTGTGGTTATCAATTCATGAAAAAACTGGTTGTACTGATCTCCGGCAACGGCAGCAATCTTCAGTCCATCCTTGACGCCTGCGCCAGCGGGCGGATCAACGGCAGCGTTGCTGCCGTTTTCAGTAATAAAGAGAGCGCTTACGGCCTGACGCGCGCGCAGCAGGCGAGCGTGCCGGGCCTGGCGTTGTCGCCCGGCGACTTCCCCGATCGCGAAGCTTTTGATCGCCAGCTGATGCAGGAGATAGACGCCTTTGAGCCCGATCTGGTGGTGCTGGCAGGGTATATGCGCATCCTCAGCAGCGCCTTTGTTGCGCACTATCACGATCGCCTGCTGAATATCCACCCTTCCCTGCTGCCAAAGTATCCTGGCCTGCATACCCATCGCCAGGCGCTGGAGAACGGTGATAAAGAGCACGGCACGTCGGTGCATTTTGTCACCGATGAGCTGGATGGTGGCCCGGTCGTTCTGCAGGCGCGGGTACCGATTTTTCCCGGTGATGATGAAGCAGAAATAACGGCACGCGTGCAGCATCAGGAGCATGCCATCTATCCGCTGGCCATTAGCTGGTTTATGGATGGCCGGCTGGTGATGCGCGAAGGCAAAGCATGGCTGGATGGTCAGCCTCTGCCCGCAGAAGGGTACGCCCCGTAGGTATGTCAGGGGCGCATGAATGCGCCCATCCCCTGGCCCCCGTAGGGGGCGCATTTATGCGCCCCTGGGTTAGAACGCAATAACGCCCCGGTAACCGGCGTTAACCAAACCGGCCGGTGATGTACTCTTCGGTGCGGCGCACGCCGGGTGCGGTGAAAATCCGATCGGTTTCGCCGAACTCAATCAGCTGTCCCTGATGCATAAACGCGGTGTAATCAGACACGCGGGCCGCCTGCTGCATATTATGCGTCACCAGTACCAGCGTGAAATGCGCCTTCAGCGTGGTCATCAGCTCCTCAATCACCAGCGTAGAGATAGGGTCGAGCGCGGAGGTGGGCTCATCCAGCAGCAGCACTTCTGGCTCAATGGCAATTGCCCGGGCGATTACCAGCCGCTGCTGCTGGCCGCTGGAGAGCGTCAGCGCGTTCTGCGCCAGATGATCTTTCACCTCCCCCCAGAGCGCCGCCGCGCGCAGTGCGCGTTCGCACGCTTCGTTTAGAACGCGGCGGTCGCGCACCCCCTGCAGACGCAGGCCATACACCACGTTCTCATAGATCGATTTGGGAAACGGATTCGGACGCTGAAACACCATGCCGATGCGCCGCCGCAGGGCAGGCAGATCCTGCCCTGCCTGCATTACCGGCAGCTGGTCCAGCAGAATTTCTCCTTCGGTTCGGCAGCCGCTAATCATGTCATTCATACGGTTAAAACAGCGCAGCAGCGTGGATTTTCCGCAGCCGGATGGTCCAATCAGCGCCGTAATGCGGTTTTTCGGGATCTGCAGATCGATAGCGTTCAGCGCCTGGCGCTCGCCGTACCAGAGCGATAGCTTGTTTACGCTTAGCGCAATGTTCTCAGTGGACGTCATATTTCAACCTTGTTAGTGCGTCATCAGCCGGTAGCGTTCGCGCAGCCGGTGGCGCAGCACCATCGCCAGCAGATTCAGCGACAGAATAATCATGACCAGCAGCAGCGCAGTGGCATAAACCAGTGGCCTGTCGGCGTCGATGTTCGGGCTCTGAAAGGCCAGATCGTAAATCTGAAAGCCGAGGTGCATAAATTTGCGGTCGAGATGCAGATAAGGAAACACGGCGTCTACCGGCAGCTCCGGTACCATCTTAACCACGCCGACCAGCATCAGCGGCGCCGTCTCTCCCGCCGCGCGCGCCACCGCCAGAATCAGTCCGGTGAGCATCGCCGGCACCGCCAGCGGCAGTACCACCCGCCACAGGGTTTCCGCCTGCGTTGCCCCCAGCGCCAGCGATCCCTGACGCAGCGTATCGGGTATACGTGACAACCCCTCTTCTGTCGCCACAATCACCACCGGCAGCGTCAGCAGTGCCAGCGTCAGCGACGCCCACAGCAGGCCTGGCGTACCAAAGGTTGGGTTCGGCAGCGCACGGGAAAAGAAGAGCTGATCGAGCGTGCCGCCAATCAGCCAGACAAAAAAACCGAGACCAAATACGCCATAAACGATAGAGGGGACGCCGGCGAGATTCACCACGGCGATACGCACCAGCCGCGTCAGGGCGTGACGTCCGGCATACTCATGCAGCCAGACGGCAGCCACCACGCCGAGCGGCATAACGATGACCGACATCAGCACCACCATCAGCACCGTGCCAAAGATAGCCGGAAACGCGCCGCTCTCGCTGCCGCCTGCCGCCGGTGAGTCGCTGACAAACTGCCACACCTGCCGCAAAAAGTGCTGCGCTTTTTGCGACACGCTCATGTTATTGGGGTACCAGGCCGCGACGATCTGCGCCAGCGGGATAGTATGTTCTGCGCCCTGCGCGTCGCGCAGGATCAGCGTATCGCGCTGGCTCGCCTGCTGCAGATGCGTCAGCTGCTCAGCCAGCGCGCTGAAGCGACGATGCAGCGCCGCGCTGTTGGCGTCGAACTCTGACTGCTGCTGCAGGCCAAAACGCTGCTCGCGCTGCTGCTCATCCGCCTGCTGCTGCAGATTTTCCAGCTGCGCATTGAGCCGCGCCATATCGATACGGCGGATATCCTCTGCCTGACGCAGCTGCTCCTGTACCTGCTGCAGACGCTGCTGCAGCAGCGCATCACGGTTGTGTGCGGTGAGCGTCTCATTGTCTTCCCGCAGCGCCACCAGCCAGCCGTAAGCGTTACCGCCGTTGCGCCGTTGCAGCACCAGCACGTCACGCGGCTGTTCCGCGCGCGCGGGCCCGGCGCTGTAAATGACGCGGAAATCGGGGGCGGCAAAATCGCGGTTACCGGTTTTTACCAGGTAGCGCCATCCGGTACTCTGCCGCTCTGCCTGCAGCGTCTCGCCCAGCAGCGTAACCGGCGACGCGCCGGGAGCCTGAAACTGATAGCGATCCACCGGCTGCGGCCAGAAGGCGCGCACGCCCTGCCAGCCAAGCAGGCCGATCAGCAGCGTAAACGCCAGTAAACAGACGGCCACCGCACCCGCCGTCAGCCAGCGCCAGCGATCGTTCTGACGATGTGCGTTTTTCATCCCTGTCCCTCATGCTGGCCATAACGCCGGCGCAGCCGCTGGCGGATCACTTCTGCGACCGTGTTGATAACCAGCGTAAACAGCAGCAGCAGCAGCGCGCTGAGAAACAGGATGCGGTAGTGCGCGCTGCCCGCTGCCGCCTCCGGCATCTCTATCGCAATATTCGCTGATAGCGCGCGCAGCCCGGCAAACAGCCCGCCTTCGCTCACCGGCGTGTTGCCGGTGGCCATTAGCACAATCATCGTCTCGCCCACCGCCCGGCCAAAACCGATCATCAGTGCGGCAAAAATCCCGGCAGAAGCGCCGGGCAGTACGACCCGCGTCAGGGTCTGCCACGGCGTAGCACCCAGCGCCAGCGATCCCTGTCCGAGCGCCCCCGGCACGCTGAACAGCGCATCTTCCGCCAGGGTAAATATCAGCGGCACCAGCGCAAACCCCATTGCTACGGCGGCAACCAGCAGATTACGCTGTTCGTAGTGGATAAGCTGTTCACCGGCGTCCGGCCAGAGCCGGGCTGCCAGCCATAGCGTCAGCAGCGTGACCAGCAGCAGCAGCGGCAGAAGTAACAGCACCTCGACGCCCGGACGACGCCAGCGCGCCGGCAGACGCGGGCTCAGCACGCCGCACAGCAGCAGCGTAGCGGCCAGTATCACCGGCAGCAGCAGCACGCCCGCCAGCGCATGGCTGATATGCGGCGCCATCCAGATACCGGCAATCAGGCCGATCACCACGCTCGGCAGCGCGCCCATCATCTCAATGCCGGGTTTAACCCAGCGCCGCAGTCCCGGCGACATAAACCAGGCGGTATAGATAGCGGCAGCCAGCGCCAGCGGCGTGGCAAACAGCAGTGCCAGCGCGGCGGCCTTGAGGGTACCGATAACCAGCGGAACCAGGCTGAACTTCGCCTGATAGCTGTCACCGGCCGCGGTGGATTGCCACACCCAGTCGGCGTGCGGATAATTTTCATACCAGATTTTCTGCCACAGGCTACGCCAGGTAACATCAGGCCACGGGTTAACAATGCCGAACTGCTGCCAGCGCCCGGCGTGTTCGACGATCACGCCGTCGCCGCGCGGCGAAAAGGCGACCGCCTGAATGCCCGGCGCCAGCTGACGCGTGAGGATCGGGCCTGACTGTTTGCTGGCAAACAGGCTGAGTACGCCCTGCGCATCCCAGCTGGCAAATACCCGGCGCTGTGACTCGGTTGCCACACCCTGCGCCCCCTGCGAGCCGTGCCAGGTTTTAATTTTTTGCAGGCGCGGACCGTGCTCGCCGGTAATGGCAAACCACTGGCTGACACCGCGATCGTCTCTGATCAGCAGCGTCCGGCCACCCGCCAGCATATGCAGGCTCGCAACCGGCTGCGTCAGCGCCTGCGTTTCGCGCAGCTGTGCGCCCTCAGCGCTAATCTGCCACACCTGCAGCTGGCGCTCACGGCTGGTAAAGAGCTGCGTGCCGTCAGGCGACAGCAGCAGCTGGTCGGCATGCTGCTGCGGCAGCATAACCTGACTGACAGGCTGCTGACTGGCCAGCGTCAGCACGCTGATTCCCGACGGCGTCTGTGCAGCAATACGCCACTGCCCGTCGTCGATGTGCGCCAGCGCCATCTGGCTGACGGCACCCTGCGGCAGGCGCAGCGGCCGATCGCCCAGCGGAAAATACCACTCGCCGCGATCGTGCTCTATTCGCGGCTGCATCAATAGCAGTGCGCCCTGCACGTTGAGTAACACGGCATCAGCCGCGCTGCTGGTCACGGCGGCCTGCGGCGCGTCCGAAAGTGCCAGCGCCGGTCCGGCGGGGTCGCCGTTAAGCGGAATAAAACGCGCTTCATGACGACTGATGCGCCAGCCCAGCGTGTCGCTGCTGCCCAGCGCCAGCGCCGGCGTTTTATCCCACAGCTGCTGGCTGAGCGCAGGCTGAAGCTGTGGCGCGCTGAACAGGGGCAGGACCACCCAGATAAGCCAGAAGAACAGCAGCAGCATCAGCAGCAATATTCCTGCGCCGCACGCCGTTACCATGCGCCGCACAAAGCGATCGATGGCGCGCCGGCGACGGTCATTAGATTCAACAGGAATATGGTTTATGCTCATGCCGGTCAGGGATTCAGATTAGAGAGTCGCTATGTTGCCCGTAGCGGATTGATAAGACAACTGTTGCGGTTGGACAAGCCTGCCATACTCTAGCAATAATGGTGAAGGAGACTGAGCGGAGCCGCACCACTGCGCGCCTTGCGCCGGACATATCGTCCCGCCACAGCATCACGGAGTCAGAATGGGTCAGGAAAAGCTGTATATAGAAAAAGAAATAAGCTGGTTATCCTTTAATGAACGTGTGCTGCAGGAAGCGGCGGATAAAAGTAACCCGCTGATTGAGCGCATGCGGTTTTTAGGGATCTATTCCAACAACCTTGAAGAGTTCTACAAGGTGCGCTTTGCCGATCTGAAGCGGCGCATTCTGATCAGCGAAGAGCAGGGTAAGCCCACTCCCCTGCGGCATCTGCTGAAGAAAATCCAGCAGCGGGTACTGAAGTCCGATCAGGAGTTTGACGCGCTCTACAATGAGCTGCTGCTGGAGATGGCGCGTAACCAGATCTTCCTGATCAACGAACGCCAGCTCTCACCCAATCAGCAGGAGTGGCTGCGCCACTATTTCAAACACCAGCTGCGCCAGCACGTTACGCCGATTCTGATCAACCATGACACCGATCTGATTGAGTTTCTCAAGGATGACTACACCTATCTGGCGGTGGAGATCATTCGCGGCGAGGATATCCGCTATGCGCTGCTGGAGATCCCGTCAGACAAAGTGCCGCGCTTTATCAACCTGCCGGCCGAGTCGCCACGCCGCCGCAAGCCGATGATCCTGCTGGATAACATTCTGCGCTACTGCCTGGATGAGATTTTTAAAGGCTTCTTTGACTACGATGCGCTGAACGCCTACTCCATGAAAATGACGCGCGATGCTGAATATGATCTGGTTACAGAGATGGAGTCGAGCCTGCTGGAGCTGATGTCCTCCAGCCTGAAGCAGCGCCTTACTGCCGAACCGGTGCGCTTTGTCTATCAGCGCGATATGCCCGATGCCATGGTGGAGATGCTGCGCCACAAGCTCTCTATCTCTAACTATGACTCCATTGTGCCGGGTGGCCGCTACCATAACTTCAAAGATTTTATCGGCTTTCCCAACGTCGGCAAAAGTAACCTGGTCAACCGGCCGCTGCCGCAGATCCGCCATATCGGCTTTGATGGCTTCCGCAATGGCTTTGACGCCATCCGCGATCGCGATGTACTGCTCTACTACCCCTATCACACCTTTGAGCATGTGCTGGAGCTGCTGCGTCAGGCGTCGTTCGATCCCAGCGTACTGGCGATCAAAATCAATATCTATCGCGTAGCCAAACACTCCCGCATTATGGATGCGATGATCCACGCGGCGCACAACGGCAAAAAAGTGACGGTGGTGGTTGAGCTGCAGGCGCGCTTTGATGAAGAGGCGAATATCCACTGGGCCAAGCGGCTGACTGAAGCGGGCGTGCACGTTATTTTCTCTGCGCCTGGTCTGAAAATTCACGCCAAACTGTTTCTGATTTCCCGTCGCGAAGGTGAAGAGGTGGTGCGCTATGCGCATATCGGCACCGGCAACTTTAATGAGAAGACTGCGCGCCTTTATACCGACTACTCTCTGCTGACCGCTGACGCACGCATCACGAACGAAGTCCGCCGCGTATTTAACTTCATTGAGAACCCCTATCGCCCGGTTACCTTTGAACATCTGATGGTGTCACCGCAAAATTCGCGGGCCGTACTCTATCAGCTGATTGACACGGAGATTGCCAATGCGCAGCAGAGTAAGCCGTGCGGAATTACGCTTAAAATCAATAACCTGGTGGATAATGGCCTGGTCGACAGGCTCTATGCAGCCTCGGCAGCCGGGGTAAAAATCAACCTGCTGGTGCGCGGTATGTGCTCGCTGATCCCGGACCTGCCTGGCATTAGCGAAAATATTCGCATCACCAGCATTGTTGATCGTTATCTTGAGCACGACCGGGTGTATATTTTTGAAAATGGCGGTGAGAAAAAGGTGTTTCTCTCTTCGGCTGACTGGATGACGCGCAACATCGATTACCGCATTGAGGTCGCCGTGGCGGTGCTCGATCCGCGTCTTAAACAGCGGATCCTGGATATTATCGCCATTCTGTTAAGTGATACGGTTAAAGCACGTATCGTAGACAAAGAGCTGAGTAACCGTTATGTTCCGCGCGGCAATCGCAGGAAAGTGCGCTCGCAGCTGGCGATTTACGATTACATCAAGAGACTGGAACAACCCGAATAACGCCTATGCCAATTACTCCGAAGAGTACGCCGAAGCCGCAGGAATTTGCGGCCATCGATCTCGGCTCAAACAGTTTTCATATGGTGATCGCCCGCGTGGTGGATGGCGCCATGCAGGTTCTGGGACGCCTCAAGCAGCGGGTGCATCTGGCTGACGGGCTTGACGCGCAAAACCGGCTGAGCGAAGAGGCGATAGTGCGCGGCCTGAGCTGCCTGGCCCTGTTCGCTGAGCGACTGCAGGGCTTTAGCGCCGCCAACGTGACCATTGTCGGCACGCACACGCTGCGCATTGCGACCAATGCCGAAGAGTTTTTGCAGCGCGCCGCGGAAGTGATCCCCTATCCGATTGAGGTCATCTCCGGTAACGAAGAGGCGCGCCTGATCTTCATGGGCGTTGAGCACACTCAGCCAGAAAAAGGGCGCAAGCTGGTTATCGATATCGGCGGCGGGTCAACCGAGCTGGTAATCGGTGAGGATTTTGAGCCGCAGCTGGTTGAGAGCCGCCGCATGGGCTGCGTCAGCTTCGCTAATCTCTATTTCCCGAAAGGCGAAATCAGCCAGGATAATTTCCGTCGCGCCCGCCTCGCCGCTACGCACAAGCTGGAGACGCTGGCGTGGCAGTATCGCCTGCACGGCTGGCAATATGCACTGGGCGCCTCCGGCAGTATTAAAGCCGCCTGTGAAGTGCTGCTGGCAATGGGCGAGAAAGAGAAGCGCGTAACGCCTGACAGTCTCGATATGCTGGTCGGTGAAGTGCTGAAGCACAAATCCTTTGATGCGCTGAGCCTGCCGGGCTTATCTGAAGAGCGCAAAGCGGTGTTTGTGCCTGGCCTTGCGATCCTGTGCGGCGTCTTTGACGCACTGGCGATCCGTGAACTGCGTCTCTCTGACGGCGCGCTGCGCGAAGGGGTGCTCTATGAGATGGAGGGCCGTTTCCGCCATCAGGATATCCGCAGCCGCACCGCACAGAGTCTGGCGAACCACTATGTGATCGACAGCGATCAGGCGCGCCGCGTGCTGGAGACGACAGAGCAGCTCTATCTGCAGTGGCAGGAGCAGAATCCAAAACAGGCGAACCCGCAGCTGACCGCTCTGCTGAAATGGGCGGCGCTGCTGCATGAGGTCGGGCTGACCATTAATCACAGCGGTATGCAGCGGCACTCCGCCTATATTCTGCAGCACTCCAATATGCCTGGCTTTAATCAGGATCAACAGATGCTGCTGGCCACGCTGGTACGCTTCCATCGTAAAGCGGTGAAGCAGGATGAGATCCCGCGCTTTACCCTGTTTAAGAAAAAGCAGGTGCTGCCGATGATTTTTCTGCTGCGCCTCGGCACGCTGCTGAATAACCAGCGTCAGGCGACCACGCGCCCCGATGCACTGAAGCTCTCAACGGACGATGGTCACTGGACGCTCACTTTCCCGGCCGGTTTTCTCAGCCAGAATACGCTGGTGCAGCTCGATCTGGAGCGCGAGCAGGCGTACTGGAGCGATGTGACCGGCTGGAAACTGCTGCTGGAAGAGGAGTAACGCGGGCCGTCCGCCCGCTGTCTGACAATGACGATACGCCCTGATAACTGGTTTACAGAAAAGTATGATTTATCGCCGCCGCACTCTGAAGTGCGCGCGGCGCTGCCGAAGCTGACGCCGGGCAACGCGCTGGATCTCGGCTGCGGTAAAGGCCGCAACAGCCTTTATCTCAGCCAGCACGGCTTTAACGTCACCGCCTGGGACGCTAATCCGGCAAGCCTTGACTATCTGAATACGATTATTGCTACCGAACAGCTGCCGAATATTCAGACAGCGCTGTGCGATCTCAACCAGCTGCGCTTCAACGGCAGCTATCAGTTTGTGCTCTCAACGGTGGTGATGATGTTTCTGCAGCCGGAGACGATCCCGCAGCTGATTGCCGATATGCAGGCCAGTACGCAGAAGTATGGCTACAACCTGATTGTGGCGGCGATGAGCACCGCTGATTACCCCAATACGCAGGCGTTTCCGTTTACCTTTAAGTCGGGCGAGCTGAGCCACTACTACCGCAACTGGCACATCGTAAAATATAACGAGGATGTCGGCGAGCTGCACCGTCGTGACGCTGACGGCAACCGTATTAAATGTCAGTTTGCCACCCTGCTGGCACAAAAGGCGAGTTACTGAAGCAGGGCCGCGGTCTGCGGCCCCTGTCGCACGCATTCAATGCTTATTTTTCATACAGCGATTGACCCCATCCGGTAACTGTGACTAAATATTGTTATCGCCCTGAGGGGTATCAACAGGAACACCCGCGTGAACAGCGCCCTATCACCACGAAGACGTCCCAAAACCGGCACCATGACCCGCATCGTTTTGCTGATCAGCTTTTTTATTCTGGCTGGTCGCCTGATCTTTATCATTCCCGGTGCCATTGAGCATCATCAGCAGAAAAAGACCCTGCCGGAACCGGCAACGCTGAGCAGCAGCGAGACACGCTGACGCTGCGACTGGCGCCTTTGTTCTGCCCGTTCTGGCGGTAACACGCTACACTTTGTGCTGACTTTACAGACACAAAGGACGCGTTATGTCTGCCTCGCACGCACAAAAACTAACCGAATCCCGCCAGCGTATTCTTTCACTGCTGCTGAGCAAACAGGACTTAGTGGATGTCCTGCTGGATAAATCCGTCGATCTCAACGCCGCAGAGCTACGCGAAGTGGCCGCCTGGCGCCAGCAGCTGGAGCAGGAGCTGGCGCCGCTGCACGCCGCCGACCTCGCTGATATCCTGGAAGCATTGCCGGAAGAGGAGCGCCGGGCGCTCTGGCAGCTGGTCCCCTCCGAACAGCGTGGCCGCGTGCTGGTTGAAGCCTCAGAGACCGTCTGGGAGAGCCTCACCGAAGGCATGAGCGACCGCGAGATCCTGCGCGCGATTGAACCGCTGGATATCGACGATCAGGTCTATCTGGCGCGCTATCTGTCGCGCGATCTCACCGGCCGCCTGCTGACCACGCTGGAGCCGCAGCTGCGCGCGCGCCTGCTTGATGTGATTGAGCTGGATCGCGACCGCGTAGGCCGCATCATGGATTTCAATATTCTCACCGTGCGCGCCGACGTCACCCTTGCCACGGTGCAGCGCTTTCTGCGCAAGCGCAGCAGTATGCCCAACGGCACCGATAAAATCTTTATCACCAATGCGCAAAACCAGCTGCTCGGCGAGCTGCCGCTGACCGATATTCTGCTCAATAAGCCCAAAACGCTGGTCGCAGATGTGATGAATCCCCGCCCCACTACGTTTCAGCTCAATGACAACGCCGAGGATGCCGCCAGCGCTTTTGAGCGTTATAACCTCATCTCTGCTGCCGTTACCGACGCCAAAGGCAAACTGATTGGCCGTATTACCGTTGAGGATGTGATCGATCTGGTTAACCAGGAGAATGAGAGCAACATCCGTAAAATGGGCGGGATCAGCCAGGAGGAGGATGTGTTTGCGCCGGTGCGTAAAGCGGTGAGCAAGCGCTGGACGTGGCTGGCCATTAACCTCTGCACCGCATTTATCGCCTCGCGCGTCATCGGCCTGTTTGAAGCCACAATTTCACAGCTGGTGGCGCTCGCGACCCTGATGCCGATTGTGGCGGGCATTGGCGGCAATACCGGCAACCAGACCATTACCATGATTGTACGCGCGCTGGCGCTGCATCAGGTGGAGCCTGGTAACTTCTCCTTCCTGATCGGTCGTGAGCTGGGCGTGGCGCTGATCAACGGCCTGTTCTGGGGCGGCATTATGGGCGGCATCACCTGGCTGATGTATGACAATATTCAGCTTGGCGGCGTGATGATGCTGGCGATGGTGCTGAACCTGCTGCTTGCGGCGCTGATGGGCGTGCTTATTCCGCTGATCATGACCAAAATGAAGCGCGATCCGGCGGTGGGGTCCAGCGTGCTGATCACCGCGCTCACCGACACCGGCGGCTTCTTTATCTTTCTCGGTCTGGCCACGCTGTTTTTACTGCCGCACTGAGTCACGGCAGCTGCGCCTTTATGCTGGCGCAGCTACACTCATTCATACCCTTATCTGATGGAGACACAGCATGTTTAACGCAGGCGATTTTGTGCAGTCGAAAACCGGTGGTCCTAAAATGCAGGTGCTGCGTGCAGAGGGCGATATGCTCTGGTGCGCCCGTATCGACGACCCGCTGAAAAAAGAGATTGAGATTAGAGCAGACAGCGTCAATCTCTATCATGAAGATGGCGACTTCGGCGTCTGCTGAGTGCCCGGCGCGCCGCAATCCGCGGCGCCCCGTCAGGGATTATCCTTCTGCACGTTATCCCGGCCGATACCGCCAATAAACGGCAGCCGCAGCCGCAGCGGCGTGAAATCGACGCCCAGATTAAGCCCCAGCAGGTTCATCTCTACCCCCTCTTCCGCACCGACCGTCACGCCCAGTACGCCCAGCAGCGACAGCTGCAGACCGCGCCCCGAGGGCGGCAGCCCTATCGGGTGCAGCAGCGAGCGGTAATCCTTGCCAACCGCGTTTGCCGGCAGGTCGAGCTTCAGCGCCGGCACTTCGCGACCAATGTGCGCCAGAAAGGTATTGCTGTTTGGCCCCGGCCAGGCGCGATAGGTGGCGGGCCACGGGTAAGAGCGGATTGCCGCCTCAATCTGCGGGATCATCGCCTGCGCTGCGGCCCCGCGGTGATCCACCAGCAGACGCGGACGGGCGCCATACCAGTAGCCATCCGGCAGGTTACGGTTACGCCGCACCTTGTCACCGCTGCCCCAGCTGATCACCTCATAGCGATTATATTGCGTCTCGCCGGCGCGCTTAAAGATGATCCACGGATGCACCGCCACCGCGCCTTTCCAGCCGTAAGTGGGAGCCGCATAGACCTGCACCACCGCTTCGCTGGCGTAGCGCTGCGGATCGGGCGCCAGTCCGGCGGAGTCGCGCCGCGCGGTGGCCCAGCCGCCCTGCCCGGTCTGCAGGTCGCCGCTGCGCGTCGCCTGCGCCAGGCTCGCCGCCAGCGACAGGATCACGGCACAAAGAAAAGTCAGCAGGATAAGTTTCACAGGCAGCATTCAGGGTATCCGGGGCAGAAAAAGAAGTGCGTTATTATGCAGCAAAACGGCGCCTGTTTATTCACCAACTATGCGCTGGCACGCAACGCGACGGCAGACCCATCATCGTGCGCTGCGGCTGCGGTTCAGCCATAAAAAAAGCCCGCATGCGGCGGGCTTTGCGTCAGGATGGGGTTATTCCCACTCGATTATAAATATAAAAAAAGTCAATTATTAACAATAATATACTGATTTTTATAGGTTGAGTGCCATAAAAATACCATTTAAATAATCATTCGGCCTTTGATCTAGCTTATTGAGAATCGCTTTTCAGCCTGCCGCCTTCAATCAAAAGCCTCTCGCCCTGCTCTAGGAACTTAATGAGTTCGCTCTGTATACCAACACCTTCAGATTGCCATTCTTCTTTCGATCTAACCATAGCAAGCCCATGTGCATCTCCTGTTAACCGTTCTAAGTTTTGATCGAACATACCTAGCGCACTTAGATAGAGCTCACTCCATTTAGCAAAAGCAAGTATCCATAATGACACTCTCAGCGCATCGTCCCATTGGCTCCAGTTCGACGTACTGGCGAGTGGTTGTTGTATGATTCGTCGCTGTCGCTTCAAGATTTGATTCATCATCTTCAAACTTAACTCTCGCTGAGAGGTGTTACTATTCGCGAAAAGAAACGAAGCAATGTTAGTCGCCTGCCCTTCACGGGTTCGTTCAAACAAGTGAGACTGATTGTTCAGTCTCGGCCCAAGCATGCTCACCAACTCCTGAACCCATATTTCACAAGCATCCTCAATGGAGGCACGGGCATTCTGCAATAATGGTAAGATCACATCTTGGAACAACCAAGGCTCAGCCCACGCTAATTGTTTCATATGCCCTCGCATGGAATCGACCAAGTATTGCAACTCCTGCGTAGGTATTTTCTCTGGTAGTTCCTCATTCAGAGCTTCTACCAAATCTTTATAAGTTTTCTCTTTATTAGGATCCCTGGCTGCATGGTTAATCATCCAACCTAAGGCGAGCACTCGTTCCTGGTGAGTAAGGGTTTCCAGACACGATAAGACTGACGTTAGTCCTGCAGGTATATCTAACTGTCGTTCTAGTGCATTAAATCCCAGCCATTTCAGTAATCCTTGGTTGCGATGGATAAGACTATCTCGCTGAATGATGCTGATATTGAACTGTATCGATAGGGAAACTTCGCTGACTATCTGGCTCAACAGAGACAACCGCATGACCTCCGACACTTCGTGCTCAATTTGCAGCCTAGAGATCTGTGCTTCGGCGATCGTCAACAAGCAATCCGGGGCATGACTCCATAAGATTTTGATGGCAAAATATTCTGACCAAGTGAGGGCTGCGTATTTTGTAGAATGGAATAGCTGTTCCGAGCGATAAGGGCTGTGCAGTAAGACTTCTACAGTTTTTCGAAAGAACCATATATCAACTACAGCCAGTTCCTTATCTGTATTTTCATGTAGGCGATCGAACGACTCAACAACAAATTGACTCAATAAGTTGAGAAAATCTTTTTTTGATTCAATAACACCCCATCCTATGTCCCCAGCGGGAGAATGTGCTAGCACTTCTCCCAGCACTCCCCAAGTTACATTAAAGTTCTTAGAGTTAATAACTTGTTTGTTATTTATGAAGTTATGTAGCCCATCGTGCAAAATAAGCGAGTTATCATTTAGTAAACCTAACGTCATCATCTGCGCTCTTAACTGGTCACCACTTAAGCCCTGCAATGACATTTCGCCGAACCACACACTTAGTACTTTACCCACTCCAGACCTTTCAAGAAAGTTTAGAGACTCATACCGTCGCGGTACAGCTGAAGTCTTACTAGAATCGAAAAGCAGTTGCATCATAGGATTCTCAACCTCATTTCCAATCCTAGTAACCATAGTCTCCTGTACCAGCGCAGATTTATATTTTTCTATTTGGAGTAAAACATCCGGAGGAATTGGGGTAATCAGTAATGGGTAATTTTCGGCTGCACTTTGAAACGAATTAGACAGATGGAATCCGGCAACCGGGAGACGATCTGACCCCATAATTAAGATATAACGATCATGTAGCCGTCCTTCTTTTAGGCCATAGATACGGAACTTTAAGCGACCTAGTAAGTGACTATTATGCTCACAGCTCGCTATTAAATTGTTCACTCGCCCCGAAGAAGCTTTTTCTGATTTATCTTGTATATATTCAATTTCTTTCGATATCTTTGGCAGCGACGTAAAAATGATATAATCGGATTTAATTTCTGCATTAATCAATATGAGCCCTAAACCAGCAGTTTCGAAGTAAGGATCGAAAATAACTATTTGATGCTGTTGATACTTGTCCAATAGTGTTCTAAACCACTCCACAAATTGTAATCGCCCTTCTCCATCCCCCATGCTCCATCTCTGAAAAAACTGCCCTTCTGACTTAGGCGGATGAAGCCGTGCAAAAAGAGACAGAAGTTCACGATTCACCGGAACCCAAGGATCTGCCTGCCGCCCACCGACGCTATTACCAAATCCCAAATTGCCTCGATTAACCGTAAGAGCAGCTTTTACACGCTCTGACATAGCTGGCTTAGTTGCTTTTTCAAGCCAGTCGAACTTGACGGAACTTGTCCCTTGCCCAACCACATGACCCTGAAAATTTACTTCTCGGATATATCCTATCCGCCACCGGCAGCAGAGTACTCCCTCATTAGGACGATCGTTTGAGAAACCAAAGATCTGCAGTTCTGTACTATCTGTCTTCTCACGCATCTCCTCGTTCAGTTTAAACACATATTCAAACACTCCATCGCCTTTACGATTTGCTGAAGCAATAGACGAGGAAATGATTTGGCTATCGTTTGTAATGCTTAAGTGGAACTGAAATTTATCAAAGTGCGGCACTTGTGTCGAAGCAAAGCAAACGGATAGAGCAGGTGATGAATCAATCCATTTAACACTTAGCAAGTTCTGCTCTAGATCATTAAGTGTAGGAAAGACCAATAATTCTAGATCGCCAAATCGCGTGGCATCTGCTTTACCAAAATCTAAACCAGTTTCCGCATTGAGCTGTTCAACTAACGAAGTAGTTAAGGAAGCGCTGTATTCCTCACTCAATAGAAATAACGCTTCCTTATTCATTTGAGTAATTGAAGCACTGAAAGCCCCGGCTACACTATGTGGGCTAGAAATTGACTGATGATCATACGCATCTCGGTTGAGTAGATAAGCAACTGGGCGATAGACCAGATTATTGGCCATAAGAGCAGCAGCACCGAACAGTTTCGTTAATTTCTTCGAACACTCAATTTTCAATATATCATTGATTGCTGAGATTGAGCGACCAGCAATTAATTGCCTTAAAAAATCTGCACAATGGATACTGTCTATATACAAGTTAAGGCGGGTAAACTTTGCCTTAATGTTTCCGAAAATAAGATAGTCATCGTTGTCGCTGAAGGACCAACTGTTACTCGAATGGCTGTATGGGAGTAGACGACCGTAGACTACGCGCATTTCAGTCGACTGCTCAGATTTAATCTGCAAGACCCATAACTGAAGCGCACAAGCAAGGTTTTGGTTAGAAAAAAGGCGTGTCAGTCGTTCGTCGCCTAAGAGGTCATCTAATGTAGTAGCCATTGAATTCTGTAATTTCCTTTCTAAATTTATATTGCACGACATCACGTACAACTCTGATCGTCCTTCACATTTTACACGTCATTATTTAATAGAACACAATAAAAAACATGCAAACATAGATAAATCTAATCAGCTATGAAAAAACTTACCCCTGCCTCATCTTTAAGAATAGAATCGATCAAATCTAATGAATATCACTGTGCACTGCGATAAAAACCTTGTTAGCAACTGGTTGCATTAGATAAAATTCTAACTTTTATGTTTATTTATTTTTTTACTTTCAATTGGATATACAAAAAAATTTCAGATAATGGTAAAGGTCTAGGTAGTAAAGGAGCTAATCAAAACTTTAACACTAAGAGGCAGTTTTTGATAGTTTAGACATATACGTAGATTGCGGAGAAAAAGAATTGCGATTTTTAGCCGATGGACCGTCAATCCCTGATGATCTTCTACTTGCCAGAGATCAAGGCCGTGTAATCTTCTTTTGCGGGGCGGGCGTATCCCGAGCGCGTGCTCAATTGCCTGATTTCTTTGGCTTAGCAAGTCAAGTTGTTGCTAGGCTTGGTGTCGATCAAAATAGTCCTGCCTATAGACTAATCCTTGAAGCTAGAGAGATTGACCAGCGTGTTGGCATACCCGGCGTCATATCTGCTGACCGTGTTTTCGGGCTTCTAGAAAGAGACTTTGCCTCACGCGATATTGAGGAGGCGGTTGCCTCTGCATTAAAACCACCTGCGGATTGCGATCTAACCGCACACAGGGTTTTGCTAGACTTAGCGACAACGCCACAAGGCACTGTTCAATTAGTCACAACGAACTTCGACAGATTGTTTAATGATTGCGGGCGCAATCTTCGCGTATGGCAACCACCCAGGTTACCAAACCCCTCACTACCAAATGAGATCAACGGTATAGTTTATCTCCATGGCCGCTCAACGTCGACCTATACAGCTGCTGAGAATGATGGCTTTGTTCTCTCAAGTTCAGAATTTGGTCGTGCATATCTCTCGGACGGATGGGCAACAACCTTCATTCGTGAAATACTTGGAAAATATGTTGTTGTATTTGTGGGGTATACCGCCGACGATCCGCCAGTTCAATACCTTCTTGAAGCTTTACGTAAAACCTCAGGTAACCGCGAAAACGCTTATGCTTTCCAAGGTGGCGACCATGATGATGCCGTTGCACGATGGAGGCACAAAGGTGTTGAAGCCATCCCATATAGTCCGGAAGATGCACATGCTGCATTATGGAAATCTCTTGATGCATGGGCTGAGCGAGCACGAAATCCTGACGCTTGGTTCACAAAGGTTATTGACGCATCAAAAAAAGGACCGACAGCACTTCAACCTCATGAACGAGGTCAGGTGGCGCATGTTATTTCGACCTACGAAGGCGTAAAGAAGTTCTGCGAGGGGGAGGTTATTCCCCCTGCTGAATGGCTTTGTGTGTTCGATAAACACAGACGATTCGCAAGGCCGAGTAATTCAATCTCACGTAGTAACAAAGAACCATATGTTGATCCATTTGATCTATATGGCCTTGATTCAGACCCCCTGCCGACTAAAACAGATCCTGAAAATAATTATGCCAAGCGAGAAACACCATCCAATGCGTGGGATGCCTTCGAACTTAATCATCTTGATAAAGCAGCGATCCGCGATGAAAATCTTACTGCGTTTCGCGGACATTGGGCTAATCACTTCCCACGTATTGTTCCGCGCATAGATAAACTGGGCATATGGCTCTCAAAAGTTTGCGACCAGCCTGCCGCTGTATGGTGGGCATCCCATCAGTCGTCACTTAATCAGAACATTCAACAGCTCATCTCTTGTGAGCTAGAGCGAAGCATTCACCCAATACGTCAGAACATTCGTAACTCTTGGCGTTTGCTTTTTGAAACTTGGAGCCATGTCGAAGACTTTCATCATGAGTGGTATACCCTGCAAGATGTCATTAAGGTTGAGGGATGGAGTCACGCTATAGTTAGGCGTTTTGGAGAGGTGCTCCGGCCTCACTTTTCTGCAAGGCCTTCTTCCAGGAATACACCGAATCCGCACGTAACAGGGACCGTTCAGGAAGATGAAGAACACTTGCTGTGGGTGGACGTGAAATATCCTGAAACGCACGAAAAAATTACTGTCCCCGATGAATGGTGTTCAGCACTTGTTAAAGCCCTACGACAGAATCTTGAACTGGCTCTTACACTTGAACAAGAAGTTGGTGGATATGACCTTAGATGTATAAGTCCATTAATTAAGGATGATATTGAAGATACCGATAACTATCATCGAACGCATGGACTTTCAGCTTTAGTTATCCAATATTCCGAGCTATTCACACAACTAGTTAAAACTAATAAATCAGCCGCAAAACGAGAATTTTTATCATGGTCTACGGAAGATGACACTATATTTGCTCGGCTACGAATATGGGCGTCAGGAAAAAGAAGCATTGTTTCAGATAATGAATTCGGTCAATTCATATCGTCTTTAAGCGATACCTCCTTCTGGGATAGTTATCATCAACGAGACCTTTTACTGATCATCGCAGAGCGATGGAAGAAACTCGGTGGAGCATCGCGCAAGTTAATTGAACAAAAGCTGTTGATGGGACCAAAGCGATGGCAGCGAGAGAAGATTGCAGCTTTTGATAGCAGACGAGCTTGGTTGATTTTGGATCGCATTCAGTGGCTTCAAAACTCAGAATGCAAGCTTTCAGCCTGCACCCGTAAACAAGCCAAGCTGCTCCATGTTGTTGTGCCCGACTGGAAAGAAGATGATGGTCAGAGAGCTGCTCAATCGTTGGAAAGTCGGTCTGGATTGATAAGGACTGACACCAGTTATGAGGCACTAGCAGATACCCCCCTTTCACTAATACTGTTGCGAGCGAAAGAACGGAGTGGTCGCTCAGACGATTTCCTCGTCGAGAACGATCCTTTTTCCGGCCTCGCGGCTCAACGCCCTGTGCGCGCTTTTGCTGCGTTAACCCATGCTGCCAAACAAGGAGATTTTCCAGAGTGGGCATGGCAAAGTTTCCTTACTTCAGAGGCACGGAATAATGACAAGGCAAGATTATCTCGGTTGATTGCCGAACGACTAGCTCGTTATCCAAACGCGCAGCTTGAAATGATTCTCCGCCCCACGACCGATTGGCTGAAAGATGCCAGTGCAAAGCTAAGCAAATACGACTCTCCTATTTTTGACCGCATTTTGAGGAAGCTGGTTGGCGTCCTCCGTGAATCGCCTAATGAAGGACGCTCGGGTATTATTCGGGGTTCAAAGGAACCAGACTGGACGATGGAAGCGATTAATTCTCCCACTGGTAAAATAGCTCAGGCGCTTTTTAATGATCCCCGCACCGATAATCTCAACAACAATCAAGGTATTCCTTCCGAATGGCTTGTTCACGCTGAGGCTCTATTGGCGCTTCCAGGCGACTTGCGCAGACATGCGATTGTGATCTTTTCCCACAACCTCACTTGGTTTTTCGCTGTCGATCCAAAATGGACAGAGCATTACTTGTTGCCTGTGCTTCAGGATAACGACAGGGGGGACCGCGACGCAGCATGGTCGGGATTCCTATGGAGGGCAAGAACTCCAAATCAAGAGCTCTTTATGCGGTTGAAAAATCACATGCTGCAGTTCGCTGTTAACCCTCTCCCATCACGACGCTCGAATGGTGAAATCATCGCAGATATGATCCTTGCCGGGTGGGGAACTATTGACAACATCACCGGCGAGCGTTGTATCTCCGATGAAGAGATGCGCAGCTTACTTTTAAAAGTCGATGACGGTTTTCGATCACGAACATTATGGCAGGCTCAACGATGGTCTGACGAGATAAAAGAAAACTCAAACGAACGATGGAAAGGACAGCTTTCCGAACTGCTGCACATTTGGCCGCGCCAACTTTCAGCCAGAACACCCAACACGTCGGCTCGCCTTTGCGAATTGGCTTTCTCTAGTGGCGATGAATTTCCTACCATAGCTGCATTGGTTTTGCCGTTCTTGGGTAAAATTGAGCGTGACCGTTTGATGCTGCCAAAACTTAGTGGATCAGGAGGTGACATAGTAAACAGTTACCCAGAACATGCGCTGGCTTTACTTCATGCCGTTCTACCAGACAACGCGCTGGCATGGCCATATGGAACAGAAAAGATATTGAAGCTAATAGAGGAAGCGAACAGCTCGCTAAATAGCGACAATAGGCTAATTTATCTGAAGCGACGATGGGACGCCAGGTGATGTGATGCATGACATTCCAACAAGATCCGCGAGGTGGGTTGAGATTTTGATGCCACGAACACTAAAATCCCCATGCCTCATCAGGAGCGGCTGATACGCTTATCCGATACCATGCCAGCATCATTTGGCTAGTAATGATATCTGCAATTTTTTCATGGCATGCCTCACACATGCCATGAAAAATATTGTTGATGATAGTGATAGATAGTTATTGAATCGAAATTATCACAGCTAAATCAATGAACTATATACAACCTCATTCCCACTCAATCGTCGCCGGTGGCTTACCGGAGATGTCATACACCACGCGGGAAATACCGTTGACTTCATTGATGATGCGGTTGGAGACGCGGCCAAGGAAATCGTATGGCAGATGCGCCCAGTGTGCGGTCATGAAGTCGATGGTTTCCACCGCGCGCAGTGAGACCACCCAGTCATACTTGCGGCCGTCGCCCATTACGCCGACGGAACGCACCGGCAGGAACACGGTAAACGCCTGGCTCACTTTATTGTAGAGATCCGCTTTGCGCAGCTCCTCGATAAAGATGGCGTCGGCGCGGCGCAGCAGATCGCAGTACTCTTTCTTCACTTCGCCCAGCACGCGCACGCCAAGACCCGGTCCCGGGAACGGGTGACGGTAGAGCATGTCATATGGCAGGCCCAGCTCAAGACCGATCTTGCGCACTTCATCTTTGAACAGCTCTTTCAGCGGCTCAACCAGGCCCATCTTCATCTCTTTCGGCAGGCCGCCCACGTTATGGTGCGATTTGATCACGTGCGCTTTACCGGTGGCAGAAGCAGCGGACTCAATCACATCCGGATAGATGGTGCCCTGCGCCAGCCACTTCACTTCGGTCAGCTTCAGCGCTTCTTCGTCGAACACCTCAACAAACACGCGGCCGATGATTTTACGCTTGGCTTCCGGATCGTTTTCACCCGCCAGCGCATCGAGGAAGCGCGCTTCCGCCGGTACGTGGACAATGTTCAGACCGAAATGGTCGCCAAACATATCCATCACCTGCTCCGCTTCATTCAGGCGCAGCAGACCGTTATCAACAAATACGCAGGTCAGGCGATCGCCGATAGCGCGGTGCAGCAGCATGGCGGTTACCGAGGAGTCAACGCCGCCGGAGAGGCCGAGGATCACGCGGTCGCTGCCCACCTGCTGGCGGATACGCTCAACGGCGTCTTCAATGATTTTCGCCGGCGTCCAGAGCGCTTCACAGCCGCAGATATCGCGGATAAAGCGCTCCAGCATGCGCAGTCCCTGACGGGTGTGCGTCACTTCCGGATGGAACTGCACGCCGTAGAATTTCTTCTCTTCATTCGCCATGATGGCAAACGGACAGGTTTCCGTGCTGGCGACGGTGACGAAGTCAGCCGGAATTGCGGTGACTTTATCGCCGTGGCTCATCCAGACATCCAGCAGCGGCTTGCCGGCGGCGCTGATGGCATCTTCGATATCACGCACCAGCGCGCTCTGCGTGGTGACTTCCACCTGCGCATAGCCAAACTCGCGCTCATTTGAGCCTTCAACCTTGCCGCCCAGCTGCATCGCCATAGTCTGCATGCCGTAGCAGACGCCCAGTACCGGCACGCCAGCGTTAAAGACGTACTCAGGCGCACGCGGGCTGTCCAGCTCGGTGGTGCTCTCAGGGCCACCTGACAGGATAATTCCGTTCGGGTTGAACGCACGGATTTGCTCTTCGGTGACATCCCACGCCCAGAGTTCGCAGTAGACGCCCAGCTCACGCACGCGGCGCGCAACCAGCTGCGTATACTGCGAACCAAAATCGAGGATCAGGATACGATGTTTATGAATATTTTCAGTCGTCATTGAGGCATTTCCAGTGGGATGGACTTAACAATAAAAGCGCCCGGCCAGAGCCGGGCGGGAAATCTTCAGGGATCAGGAACCCATGCGGTAGTTCGGTGACTCTTTGGTGATGGTCACATCGTGTACGTGACTCTCATTGATGCCGGCGCCGCTGATGCGGACAAACTCCGCTTTGGTGCGCAGATCATCAATGGTCGGGCAGCCGGTCAGGCCCATGCAGGAGCGCAGGCCACCCATCTGCTGATGGACGATCTCTTTCAGACGGCCTTTATAGGCAACGCGGCCTTCGATGCCTTCCGGCACCAGCTTATCTGCGGCGTTATCGGTCTGGAAGTAACGGTCAGAAGAGCCTTTGGACATTGCGCCAAGCGAGCCCATGCCGCGGTACGATTTAAATGCGCGGCCCTGATAGAGTTCGATCTCACCCGGAGACTCTTCGGTGCCGGCCAGCATAGAACCAACCATCACTGCGGCTGCGCCTGCGGCGATCGCTTTAGCGATATCGCCGGAGAAGCGGATACCGCCATCTGCCACGACCGGAATACCGGTGCCTTCCAGCGCCGCAACGGCGTCAGAAACAGCGGTGATCTGCGGAACGCCCACGCCGGTGACGATACGAGTGGTACAGATAGAGCCGGGACCGATACCCACTTTCACCGCGCTGACGCCCGCTTCAGCCAGCGCCAGGGCACCGGCGCCGGTGGCAACGTTGCCGCCAATGATTTCAAGGTCGGGGTATTTGGCGCGGGTTTCACGAATGCGCTGCAGTACGCCTTCGGAGTGGCCGTGCGAAGAGTCAATCAGCAGCACGTCAACGCCAGCGGCAACCAGCGCATCCACGCGCTCTTCGTTACCGGCGCCGGCACCCACCGCCGCGCCCACGCGCAGACGACCCTGCGCATCTTTACAGGCGTTGGGTTTACGTTCAGCTTTCTGGAAATCTTTTACGGTAATCATGCCCAGCAGGTGGAAGCTCTCATCTACCACCAGCGCTTTTTCAACGCGCTTTTCATGCATCCTCTGCAGCACCACTTCGCGTGCCTCACCCTCTTTTACCGTAACCAGACGCTCTTTCGGCGTCATAACCGCGGTAACCGGCAGCGTCAGATCGGTTACAAAGCGCACATCGCGACCGGTGATGATCCCCACCAGCTCGTTACCGGCGTTGACGACCGGATAGCCGGCGAAGCCGTTGCGATCGGTAAGCTCTTTCACTTCCGCCAGCGTCGTGGTTGGCAGCACGGTCTGCGGCTCTGTTACCACGCCGCTTTCATGCTTTTTCACCTTACGCACTTCATCAGCCTGACGCTCAATCGACATATTTTTATGAATAAAGCCGAGGCCGCCCTCCTGTGCCAGCGCGATCGCCAGACCCGCTTCGGTCACGGTATCCATCGCAGCAGAGAGCATAGGAATGTTCAGACGGATGTTTTTGGTCAGTTGGGTGCTGAGGTCAGCGGTGTTAGGCAATACAGTGGAGTGAGCGGGAACGAGCAGGACGTCGTCAAATGTGAGGGCTTCTTTCGCGATTCTTAGCATTGCAATATCTCCACCTGGGGGCGTTGAAAACAGATAAAATATTGCCGCGGCATTATACAGGACGAAACCGATTGCCTCTACTGCTTTTTCAGAAAAAGTCTTGATCCTGCGCAGCAGCCCTGTAGTATCGATGAATTAACCCTCTGATTTAAAATTTGATCTTCATCACATGTCGCTACCTGCAACCGCCAATATTTTTACCGTCAGCCGCCTCAACACCACGGTGCGCACGCTGCTGGAAAATGAGATGGGCCTGGTGTGGCTCAGCGCTGAGATCTCCAATTTCACGCAGCCCGCGTCCGGCCACTGGTACTTCACGCTGAAAGATGATGGCGCCCAGGTGCGCTGCGCGATGTTCCGCAACAGCAACCGGCGCGTGACGTTCCGGCCGCAGCACGGGCAGCAGGTGCTGGTGCGGGCCAGCGTCACGCTGTATGAGCCGCGCGGCGACTATCAGTTAATCATTGAAAGCATGCATCCGGCGGGTGAAGGCCTGCTGCAGCAGCAGTTTGAGCAGCTGAAAGCGCAGCTCAGCGCAGAAGGGTTGTTCGATCAGCAGTTCAAACAGCCGCTGCCCGATCCGGCCCGCCAGGTCGGGGTGATCACCTCCGCAACCGGCGCCGCGCTGCATGATGTGCTGCGCGTGCTGCACCGCCGCGATCCCTCATTACCGGTGGTTATCTATCCCACCGTAGTGCAGGGGGCCGATGCGCCGGCTGCTATCGTGCGTGCCATCGAACTGGCCAACCAGCGCAACGAATGTGACGTGCTGATTGTCGGCCGCGGCGGCGGCTCGCTGGAAGATCTCTGGTGCTTCAACGATGAGCGCGTGGCGCGTGCGATTTTTGCCAGCCGCCTGCCGGTGGTCAGCGCCGTGGGGCATGAAACGGATGTCACTATCGCCGATTTTGTCGCCGATCTGCGCGCGCCCACGCCCTCTGCCGCCGCTGAGATTGTCAGCCGCAATCAGGTCGAGCTGCTGCGGCAGCTGCAGTCACAGCAGCAGCGTATGGAGATGGCGATGGACTACTATCTCGCCGGGCAGCAGCGTTACCTCACGCAGCTTCAGCATCGCCTGCAGCAGCAGCATCCGCAGCTGCGCCTGGCACGGCAGCAGACCGCCCTGTTTCAGCTGCAGCGTCGCTTAGGCGCGGCCGCCGATCGGCAGCTGCGCAGCGCGCAGCGCCAGCAGGATCGGCTGCTGCAGCGGCTCAGTGCGCAGCAGCCACAGGGGCGCATCCTGCGCGCGCAGCAGCAGCTCGCGCACTGGCACTACCGTCTGCAGCAGGGCATGCAGCAGCAGCTGGGGCAGGATCGCCAGCGCTTTGGTACGCTGATGGCGCAGCTGGAAGGGGTCAGTCCGCTGGCGACGCTGGCGCGCGGCTTCAGCGTTACCACCGATGCGCAGGGCGAAGTTGTAAAACAGATCGCGCCGCTGCAGCCGGGCGACAGGCTGCGCACCCGGCTGGAAGATGGCTGGGTGGAGAGCGAAGTCACCGCCCTCACGCCGCTGAAACGCCGCCGTAAACCCCGCCAATCCTGACCAGCACGCAGGGAGATCCCCTCCCTGCCTGCACGTTTCCTGCTCTGCCTGACCCCGGTCTATACTCTTTGCATACCCATCACTCAGGGAGTCCGGCATGTCATACAGCGTAATTCCCCCCTATATCCTGCGTAACATCATCGACAACTGTGCAGGGCCGCAACAGGAGTCGGCGCGCCGCACGCTTACTCACGTTCAGCAGCTAATGGCGGAGCCGCACCGCGTCATCGCACCGGCGGATATCGCCCGGCCAGGCCAGGTGCTGCGCGCCATTTTTGATGCCAGAGAGAGTCAGACGCTGCCCGGCACGCTGATACGTCAGGAAGGTCAGCCTGGCAACGGCGACGTGGCTGCGGATGAAGCCTGGGACTATCTGGGCGTTACTTATGATTTTTTCTGGAACGTTTATCAGCGAAACTCGCTCGACAACAAAGGGCTGAAGCTGGACGGTACCGTGCACTATGGCCAGAATTATCAGAACGCTTTCTGGAACGGCCAGCAGATGGTCTTTGGCGACGGTGACGGCGAGATTTTTAATCGCTTCACCATCGCGATTGACGTGGTCGCCCATGAACTGACGCACGGCGTCACGGAAAGCGAAGCGGGATTGATCTACTTTCAGCAGGCGGGCGCGCTGAATGAGTCGATGTCTGATGTCTTTGGCTCACTGGTAAAACAGTATCAGCGGCAGCAGCGCGCGGAGGAAGCGGACTGGATCATCGGCGAAGGATTGCTGGCTAAAGGCATTAACGGCAGCGGTCTGCGCTCCATGTCAGCCCCCGGCACCGCCTATGATGACCCGCTGCTGGGTAAAGATCCGCAGCCGGCGGATATGGCGCACTATATCGAAACGCGTGATGACAACGGCGGCGTGCATCTCAACTCCGGTATTCCTAACCGCGCGTTTTATCTTGCGGCCACCGCGCTGGGCGGTTTTGCATGGGAACGCGCCGGTCAGGCGTGGTATGACACGCTGTGTGACAAAACCCTGCCGCAGGATGCTGATTTCAGCACCTTTGCCCGCTTTACCGTTGAGCATGCGGCAAAACGCTTTGATCGGCAGGTCGCGGAGCAGATCCAGGCCGCCTGGCAAGAGGTGGGTGTGAAGTGAACATAGAACTGACGGATGACGCCATTGTAGAGCTGGCGCGGGAGGGCGGCTTCGCCTTTATTCCCAAACTGCGTAAAGAGCGGCGTTTTGCGCTGGCCCAGCTGCCGGAACCGCAGAAACAGCGGGTCTGTCAGGTGCTGGAGCAGGCTCTGCCGCTCGGCGAGCAGGCGGAACAGGCTGCCTCCGCAGGCAGTGGCGATCAGCACTATTTCCGCATCCAGATCACCTACGCCACCCACCATGAGGCGGGTGCTATCGTGATTTACGTAGCGGAAAAAGATGCGCCGCCAGCGCTACAGGCGCTGTGGCAGAACGGAGAGTAGGCAAAAAAAAGGCCGGCATCCTCTGCCGGCCCTGCTGCTCTTACTTGCTGTCTGGCAGCGCGTAAGCAATCACATAATCCCCGCGGTCCGGCGACTGGCGTGCGCCACCGGCAGAGATAAGGATGTACTGCTTGCCATTTTTGGGCGAGACATAGCTGATTGGGCCACCCTGGCTGCCGACCGGCAGGCGCGCTTTCCACACCTCTTTACCGGTTGAGCTGTCAAAGGCGCGCAGGTAGTAGTCCTGCGTACCGGCGATAAACACCAGTCCGCCCTGCGTCGCCAGCGTACCGCCCAGCGTTGGCATACCTACCGGCATCTGCGCATGCATTTTGATACCAAACGGGCCGGTATCCTGCACGGTACCCACCGGCACCTGCCAGACAATCTGACGCGTTTTCATGTCGATGGCTGAAAGCGTACCAAACGGCGGGGCCTGACAAGGAATGCCGAGCGGCGACATAAAGCGGTTTTTATTCACTGCATACGGCGTGCCCTTAAGCGGTACGGCGCCCATGCCGGTGTTAACCGATTCACCGCCGTTGCTGCCGCGAGCCACTTTGCTGGTGTCCTGCGGGATCATCTGTACCCACAGGCCGAGGCGCATATCGTTGACGAACATATACTGATTGTTGGGATCAAACGAGATGCTGCCCCAGTTCATACCACCCAGAGACCCCGGGAAGCTGAGCGATTTGTCCGTGTCCGGTACGGTGAACAGACCGTCATAGCGCATGCCTTTAAACGCGATACGGCACGCCAGCTGGTCAAACGGCGTCGCGCCCCACATATCAGATTCCGTCAGCGTCTGGTTACCGATATTGGGCATCTCAACCGAGTGCGGCTGGGTTTTGGTGTACTGCTCGTTCGGGATGTGACCCTGCGGCATCGGCCGCTCTTCCACTTTGGTCAGCGGCTTGCCGGTCAGGCGGTCCAGCACCCAGATCATGCCGGTTTTTGCCCCGATGACCACCGCCGGTTTGGTGGTGCCATCCTTCATCGGGAAGTCGACCAGGCTTGGCTGCATCGGCAGGTCAAAGTCCCACAGGTCGTTATGAACTGTCTGATAGACCCACTTCTGTTTGCCGGTGGTGGCATCCAGCGCGAGGATAGATGCACCGTAGGTGTGATCGAGCTTTGTGCGATTCGCGCCCCACAGATCCACTGACGAGCTGCCCATCGGCAGGAACACGGTGTTCATCGCCGGATCGTAGGAGAGCGGCGCCCAGGAGTTCGGCGTGCTGCGGGTATAATCCTGGCCCGGCATCAGTACCGCATTCGGATCGTCGTTGCCTGGATCGAACGCCCAGCGCATTTTACCGCTGATCACATCAAAGCCGCGCAGTACGCCGCCTGGCATATCGGTCTGCACATTGTCCGCCACGCGACCGCCGACTACCACGGTGGTACCGGCAACCTGCGGTGCGGAGGTCAGCTGATAGAGCGGATCGGGCGCCTTGCCCAGCCCCTGCTTCAGGTCAACCACGCCGTTGTTGCCAAAGCTGGCGCAGAACTCACCGTTGTCGGCGTTAATCGCGATAAGACGCGCATCGATCGTGTTCATCAGGATACGGCGCTGGCAGCTGTCGCCTGCGGCCAGAACCGGTGCCGGCACTGGCGTGGAGCCTGGCTGCGTGGGCTGCGTCACCGGTTTGGTGGCGTCAAAATAGGCCAGACCGCGGCAGCGGTTCCACACTTCCGCCTGCGCATTGATTTCACGCTTCCAGATCTGCTTACCGCTGTCCGCTTCTACCGCAATCACATTGTTGTGCGGCGTGCAGAGATAGAGCGTGTTGCCAACCTGCAGCGGCGTCTGCTGATCTTCAGCGCCATTGCCGGTCGGGCTGAGCGGTGTGTCGCCGGTACGGAAGGTCCAGGCAACCTGCAGTTCATTAACGTTGTCACGCGTGATCTGATCAATCGCCGCAAAACGGTCCCCTTCCGGCGTGCGGCCGTAGCTGCTCCAGTCCTGCTGCGGTTTGCTTTTATCCACCGGGATCAGCGGCAGCTGCGAACCGGTAAAGGCCACGGTAGGATGCGGCTGAAACATCTGCACCACGGTGGCGATCATGCCAACCGCAATCAGCGCTGACAGTGCGTAAGAGAGCGTTGCCAGCGGCGCTTTGCCTTCGCTTTTGCGCAGCGCAGGCCAGGTCAGAAATGCGAACAGCATCAGCCCCGCCGGCACCATCAGCCGGGAAACCAGCGGCCAGAAGTGCCAGCCGGCATCCATTACCGCCCAGATCAGGGTTCCGATAAACGCCAGGACCAGCAGCGTCACCGCTGACGCTTTACGCCGCATAAACTGGACCGCCGACGCTATCATAACGATACCGGCAATCAGAAAGTATTTACTGCCATCCAGCGCCGCCAGTTTACCGCCGCCAATAGCGAAAAACAGGCCGATCGCCAGCAGCACCAGCCCGAACAGCACGGACCAGACGCTGAGTCCCCTGCCGGGGCGAGTGGAATGTTCTGCCTTCACACAAACTCTCCTGAAAAATAGTGCATGCCGCCTGTCCGGCTTCGTCGCGGGACACAGCAGCACCCTGTTTAATGACGAACCGCAAAGCAGTCCGCAACCGCGCACTCATGCATGAGAACGCGGCATATCAGGGCGAGCTCACCATAAGGCGGCAGGATTGTACCAGATGGTACAATTGAAAGTGAACGATCATAACGCAGGGTTTACCGGCCAATAGCATTTTTGCTACATCTGCCGGGCTAAGCCGCTGTTAAATCACAGGCAAAAAAAAAGAGCCCGGCGGGCTCTTTTTTACTTAACGCTTATTCTTTTTCAGGTGCGCCAGCAGACGCTTGCGCTTGCGCTGCTGCGTCGGCGTCAGCAGATTGCGTTTGCCGGCATACGGGTTATCACCCTCTTTGAACTGGATACGGATTGGCGTACCCATAACGTTCAGCGAGCGACGGAAGTAGTTCATCAGATAACGCTTGTAGGAATCGGGCAGATCTTTTACCTGATTACCATGGATGACCACGATAGGCGGGTTGTATCCACCGGCGTGCGCATATTTCAGCTTAACGCGACGGCCCCGCACCAGCGGCGGCTGATGATCTTCTGCTGCCATATTCATAATCCGCGTCAGCATGGAGGTGTTTACGCGTTTGGTTGAGCAGTCGTACGCTTCCGTTACGGATTCAAACAGGTTACCTACGCCGCTGCCGTGCAGCGCCGAAATAAAGTGTACGCGGGCAAAATCGATAAAGCCGAGACGATAATCCAGCGTCTCTTTCACTTCATCTTTTACTTCCTGCGACAGGCCATCCCATTTGTTGACCACAATCACCAGCGAACGTCCGCTGTTGAGGATAAAGCCCAGCAGGGAGAGATCCTGGTCGGAGATACCGGCACGCGCGTCAATCACCAGCATCACGACGTTAGCATCTTCGATCGCCTGCAGGGTTTTGATCACCGAAAATTTCTCAACGGTATCGGTGATCTTGCCACGCTTGCGCACCCCGGCGGTGTCGATCAGGACATATTCGCGCTCGTCACGCTCCATCGGGATATAGATGCTGTCACGCGTCGTGCCTGGCATGTCATAGACCACCACGCGATCTTCACCAAGAATACGGTTAGTGAGCGTTGACTTACCTACGTTAGGACGACCCACGATAGCCAGCTTAATCGGCAGGCCGGTCGGATCAAACTCCTCTTCCTCTTCCGCCTCTTCGCCACTCTCTTCTGCGGCTAATGCGGCCCAGTAGGCTTCGTTTTCATCCTCTTCGCTGACTTCCTGCGGGTCTGCCACGTCCATCCACGGCAGCAGCGCGGTTTCCAGCAGCGAGGTAACGCCGCGACCGTGCGAGGCGGCAATCGGATGAATATCACCCAGACCTAGCGCGTAAAAGTCCAGCACGGCGGCATCGGCGTCCAGGCCATCCGTTTTGTTCGCTACGAGGAACGTCGCTTTTTCACGGGAGCGCAGATGGTTAGCGATCTGCTGATCCGCCGGCATAACGCCTGCGCGGGCATCAACCATGAACAGCACCACATCCGCTTCTTCAATCGCCAGCAGCGACTGCTCCGCCATGCGGTTCTCTACGCCCTCTTCGGTGCCATCAATACCGCCGGTATCGATAACAATAAATTCGCGCCCTTCCACTTCGGCGCGACCATATTTGCGATCGCGAGTCAGTCCAGGGAAATCGGCCACTAACGCATCACGGGTGCGCGTTAAGCGGTTAAACAGCGTGGATTTCCCCACATTGGGACGCCCAACCAGCGCGACCACAGGTACCATAACACTTGCCTCAGTTTAAAAATGAATCGCCCGAATGGCGTGAGTATAACGACATTTGCCGCCCGCTTCAGGCTTAAGGCGCCTAGAATATCACGCCTGACAAAAAACAGAACGGCTCCTGACGAATCAGGAGCCGTAATTACTGACGGAAATCCATTCCCGCGCGCTCAGGACTTAACGGCTGATGGCGTAAACCTCGCCGCCTTTCGCCTGAATCAGCAGTCTGTCACCGGCCACAACCGGCTCGGTCTGGAAGCCGTCGCTGTCCAGTTTCTGCTGCGCCACAAAGCGGCCATCCAGCGTGTTGATCCAGTGCACGTAACCTTCGCTGTCTGCCACAACCAGATAACCGTTAAACAGCACCGGTGCCGTCAGATTACGGTGCAGCAGATCGCTCTGACGCCACAGCGCTACGCCGCCATCGGCGTTAAGCGCTATCACGCGGTCGTCCTGATCCACCAGATAGATGCGTCCGGCGTCGACAATCAAATCTTTAACGCCGCCGATTTCACGCTTCCACATAATCTGACCGGAACGCAGGTCGAGTGCGGTCAGGTTACCGTTGTACGCCAGCGCATAGACCACGCCATTAACGATAACCGGCGTGGTATCGACGTCACTCAGACGATCGATCTCCGTCGCGCCGCTCGGCTGTGAAATGCGCTGCTGCCAGATCAGCTGACCCTGGTTCAGGATCACCGCGCTGACGCGACCGTTATCACCGCCAACGATAGCGCCGCCAAAGGCGACCGCAGGCGCAGACTCACCGCGCAGCGAAAGCGCCGGCATATCGAGGTTCACGGTCCATTTTACCGCACCGCTGCTCTGATCCAGTCCCTGCAGCATACCGTTACTGGTGTGAACCAGTACCAGGCCATCGCTGACCACCGGACGGGAGAGCGCTTCACCGGCGACTTTGGTCTGCCACGCCAGCGAGCCGTCGCTGCTGTTGAGTGCAAATACCTGCCCGCGCTCGCTGCCAATATAGATCCGATCGCCGCTGGCGGTGACGCCGCCGGAGAGCAGCGCAGAGATGTTTTTCGAGAAGAAACCAGTCTTCTCAGAGAGATCGACTTTCCACTTCTCTTTACCGTTGCTGGCATCCAGCGCCTTTACCACGCCAAAACGGTCGGCAGCGTAAACGGTGCCGTCCAGCCATGCCGGATGCAGGTTGGAGTAGAAATCGCCAATGCCGTCGCCTACTGACGTGCTCCAGACAGTTTCCGGCGTGAACTGATTTTCCACTTTCGGCAGCGGAGCCATCTTCACTACATCTTCTTCGCCGCTGAATAGCGAGCAACCGCTGAGCAGAGTGACGGAAATCAGCCCTGGCAGCAGGTATTTACGTAATTCCATGTGCGCTCTCTTGTCTGGCTTAACTTAAGTTATCTATTTTCATCTGCAGCATCTGCTTCAGTGCCGGAGAAGCCTGCGAACCCGCGCCTTTACTCCAGGCATCGCGCGCGCCCTGCTTGTCGCCTTTGCTCAGCAATGCTTCACCGCGAATATCTGCCACAATCGCGCTCCAGCCGTCACCCTTAACGTTATCCAGGGTAGCCAGCGCGGCATCAGCCTGCTTCTGCTGCAGCTGAATACGCGCCAGACGCAGGTTGATAACCGCCTGCAGATTGGCATCTTTGGTGTCGTTTAGTCCTTTCTGCAGCAGCGCAATGGCTTTATCAAGCTGGCTGGTCTCAACGTACTGCTTCGCCAGGTCCAGCGCGGCCAGTGCACCGTAGGTATTGCTGTTTTCGCTGGCGAAGCTGGCAACGGCCTCCAGGCTTTCCGGTTTATCCGCCTGCATCGCGCTGGTGAGCTGCTGATACTCCGCAGATGCCGCTTTGCCTGAATTTTCCTGATGCGAACTCCAGTAGCGCCAGCCGCCCAGCGCCGCGATCCCTACTACCACGCCAATCGCCAGCGCTTTGCCGTTATCGGCGAAAAAGCGGCGCAGCGCATCAACCTGTTCATTCTCGTTGCTGTAAACTTCCACGCAATCCCTCTCCTTAAAATGGCTGTTGCCGCGTGCTGCTTACTGCAGCAGCGTCTGCAACGTCGCAGCGGCGTCCTGCTGAGCCAGCGTCTGCTGGTCGCCGGTGCGCAGATCTTTAATCACCACCTGGCCCGCTTTCACTTCATCTTCGCCGAGCACCAGCGCAATGCGTGCGCCCCATTTATCTGCACGGGCAAACTGCTTTTTAAAGTTGCCGCCGCCGAAGTTGGTCATCAGCTTCAGCGCCGGGTTGGCATCACGCAGCGTTTCCGCCAGCTGCATAGCCGCAGACTGAACGCCCTGCCCTGAAGCGATAACATAGACATCAACAACCCGCGTCGGTTCAAATTCAGGATTCACCGCCTGCACCAGCAGCACCAGCCGCTCCAGACCCATGGCAAATCCTACCGCTGGCGTGGCTCGTCCGCCCAGCTGCTCAACCAGGCCATCGTAACGCCCGCCGCCGCATACGGTGCCCTGCGAGCCGAGGCTGCTGGTGACCCACTCAAAGACGGTGCGGTTGTAGTAGTCGAGGCCGCGCACCAGACGCTGGTTGACGCGATAACGAATACCGGCATCATCCAGCAGCGCGCAGAGTCCGGTGAAGTGGGCGCGCGACTCTTCATCCAGGAATTCGCCCAGCGTTGGCGCATCATTCAGCAGCGCCTGAATTTCCGGATTTTTGCTGTCCAGCACGCGCAGCGGATTGGTGTACATGCGGCGTTTGCAATCTTCATCCAGCACATCCTGATGCTGCTCCAGAAACGCCACCAGCGCACTGCGGTAGTCCGCGCGCGCCGCCAGAGAGCCGATGGAGTTCAGCTCCAGTTCAACGTGGTCAGCGATGCCCAGCGCTTTCCACCAGCGCGCGGTCATCATAATCAGCTCAGCATCAACATCCGGCCCCTGCAGGCCAAACACTTCGACGCCCATCTGATGAAACTGACGATAGCGCCCTTTCTGCGGACGCTCGTAGCGAAACATCGGACCGACATACCAGAGGCGCTGCTCCTGGTTATAGAGCAGACCATGTTCAATACCGGCACGTACGCAGCCCGCCGTGCCTTCCGGGCGCAGCGTCAGGCTTTCGCCGTTACGATCTTCAAAGGTGTACATCTCTTTTTCAACCACATCGGTCACTTCACCAATGGCACGGCTGAACAGTGGGGTATGCTCGACGATTGGCAGACGGATTTCACTGTAGCCATAGCTGGCCAGCACCTGCTTCAGGGTGCCCTCGATACGCTGCCAGATTGCGGTGTCGGCTGGCAGGAAGTCGTTCATCCCGCGAATCGCTTGAATATTCTTCGCCACGTTAAAATCTCTTAATACAAAAAAACCTGTCCGGCATCATACCTTATGAGGATGAAACCGCACAGGTTCATTCATAAACTGGTACGCGCCGGGCGCGCACCGCCTGGTTATTTTTCCAGCTGCTGCACGCTGATTCGACGACTCTCATCCAGCATGGATGCCTTGGCACGAATGCGCGCTTCCAGCTGATCGATCATGTCATCGTTGTCGAGACGATCGCGTTGACGAACGCCATCCTCGTAGAAACCGCTTTTCTTGCTGCCGCCGGTAACGCCGAGCGTCGAAACGGTAGCCTCGCCCGGACCGTTGACTACGCAGCCGATAATGGAGACATCCATCGGCGTAATAATATCTTCCAGCCGTTCTTCCAGCGCATTCACGGTACCGATCACATCAAACTCCTGACGTGAGCAGGTCGGACAGGCGATAAAGTTGATCCCGCGCGAACGGATGCGCAGTGATTTCAGGATGTCATAGCCAACTTTTACCTCTTCTACCGGATCGGCTGCGAGCGAAATACGCAGCGTATCGCCGATGCCCTCTGCCAGCAGCAGACCAAGGCCGATTGCCGACTTCACCGCACCCGCCCGCGCGCCGCCCGCTTCGGTGATCCCGAGATGCAGCGGCTGATCGATCGCTTTTGCCAGCAGGCGGTAAGACTCTACGGCCAGAAACACATCAGAGGCTTTAACGCTGACTTTGAACTGATCGAAGTTCAGACGATCGAGATGATCGACATGGCGCATAGCGGATTCCAGCAGCGCCTGCGGCGTGGGTTCGCCATACTTCTCCTGCAGATCTTTCTCCAGTGAACCGGCGTTCACCCCGATACGAATCGGAATGTTGTAGTGGCGGGCGCAGTCCACAACCTGACGAATACGTTCGTTGTTGCCGATGTTGCCCGGATTGATACGCAGGCAGTCGACGCCATACTCCGCCACTTTGAGAGCGATACGGTAGTCAAAGTGAATATCCGCTACCAGCGGCACGTTGACCTGTTGCTTAATCAGTTTAAAGGCTTCCGCCGCGTCCATGGTCGGCACCGAGACGCGCACGATATCCACACCCACACGCTCCAGCGCGCGGATCTGGTTAACCGTGGCTTCCACGTCGGTGGTGCGGGTATTGGTCATGGACTGAACGGCGATGGGAGCACCATCGCCGACTGGCACCTTGCCGACGTAAATACGCGTTGATTTGCGACGGATAATGGGTGCTTCGTTATGCATATTTTCTCTCCACAATTCCCCGGAAAGCGCGCTGCGCGTTATTGCGCACCCAGCGTCAGACGGGCAACCTGGTTATTACGGATAAAACGACTTAAATCAACGGGCTGATTCTGATATTGCACGTCAACCGCACGCGGTGCGCCAATTTTCAGACGATACGGAGGCGTGCCGGAGAGGCTGAGCTTGCCACCGCTGCGCTGTATACCGCTGAACAGTTTTTTGCCAGTTGCATCGCTGACTTCCAGCCAGCAGTCGGCCTTGAAATTCATGACAACAGCGTTGGGATCGCCTGCGGGCTGGCTGACAGCCGCGCTCGCGGTTGGCATGCTGCCAGCTGCGACACTGTTGGCCGGTGCCGGTGAGGTGGCCGCTGGCGGCGCGTTATCAACCGGCGCCTGCGAAGGAGAAACGACCGCGTTATCACCAGAGGTGGCCGAAGAGGCCACCGGCGCGCGGCTGCTGTTATCCGCGCTGCCAGCGGTGCTGCTCTGTGAGGTCACCGCGCCGGCACCGTTATCAACCGGCGTGCCGGCGGCATTGGTGTCGCTGTCACTGGTGCTGTCGGTGCTGGTATCGCCCAGCGGAATAGACTGACCGCCGTCGCTGCTGCCGTTCTGATCGGCCATTGAGACCAGATCGTCCTGCGAAGCCTTGTGATTCTGCCACCACCAGGCGCCGGTCAGGCCAATAACAACAAACGCCACCAGCCAGGTAAAGATCATCAGCCAGCCATCGCGCTTTTTGCGGCGCTTGCCCAGCGAGAAGCTCTGCATCGGCGCGATTTTGGCCGCGCGCACCGGCGCCTGCTTTGCCATCATCGGCAGCAGATCGTCTTCCGGTACATGAACCAGGCGGGCATAGGAGCGAATATAACCGCGCAGAAAGGTCGATGCGAGATCGGCCGGCGACTTATCCTCTTCAATGTCACGCACGGTAGAAAGTTTCAGGCACAGGCGCTCAGCGACGTTTTGCTGCGTCAGCCCCATCTGCTCACGGGCCAGACGCAGGCGTTCACCTGTGGAATGTACTGCAGATTTTTCTTGAGTGGCTTCAGTATTCATTAGCTAAATAACGCTGGTACTGTATCGATTGTGGAAAACTTCGCGCCAACCGGTCGCCATAACGTGTAACGTCAGCAGCGTTTCCCTGTTGCGCGGCGAAACGTATCTGTAACCACAGACTCTCTGCCGTTGCGGGCAGACGCTGATGGTAGAGTTCTAAAAGCACGGGAAGCATTTTTCCTGCCGGCTGCACCAGCTGCCGTTCGCCCTCCTCCAGCAGCCAGTTTCCCTGCTCAGGTGCGGCTTCCAGCGCCTGCAGCAGCCGTTTGCGCCCGGCGGCCTCGTCGCCCGCCTGCAGATAACAATAGCCTGAAATCAGAAGGAGATCCTGACGGGCATCGCTCTCCGGCGCCGCACTTGCCAGCTTAAACTGTTGATGCGCTTCGCCATACTGCCCTAATCTGCAGAGAAACGCACCGTAATTGTTAGCGACATAACCATTAGCGGGCGCTAACTGTTGTGCCCGCTGGTAGTACCGGCGCGTCTGTATACTATTCTTCTGCGCCTGAGCGACCCGCGCCAGCGCCAGGGGCACGCGGTAATCTTCAGGAGCCACGCGCTGCGCCTGCAGCAGATTGCGTTCAGCAGCCGCTAAATTATTTGCGGCTAAATAGTGCAGTCCCAGCTGCAGACGAATATCCGCCGCACGATGTGATGACGGGCCGGTGACACACCCGGTTACAACAAAGCCTGCCGCAACGGCAATACCTAATCCTTTTAGCATAGCGCTCTCCCTGCGAATAAACCGGGAGAGTGCCACGCTTTACGCCCGCAGCGAATCGGCGGGCGTGCGGTTTCAGATCGCCTTCACAGAGATAGCGTCACCCGCCATCTTTTTACGCAGCGTACGCTTGGTACGGTCGATCACATCGCCTGCCAGCTGGCCGCAGGCCGCATCGATATCATCGCCGCGGGTTTTACGCACGATAGTGGTAAAGCCATAGTCCATCAGCACTTTGGAGAAGCGATCGATACGGCTGTTGGAGCTGCGGCCATAAGGTGCACCCGGGAAGGGGTTCCATGGGATCAGGTTGATCTTGCAGGGCGTATCTTTCAGCAGCGCCGCCAGCTCATGCGCATTGTCGGTGCTGTCGTTGATATGGTCCAGCATCACATACTCAATGGTCACGCGGCCCTGATTGGCATTGGATTTGCCGATATAGCGCTTCACCGCCGCCAGGAAGGTTTCGATATTATATTTTTTGTTGATCGGGACAATTTCATCGCGAATGGTATCGTTTGGCGCGTGCAGCGAGATCGCCAGCGCTACGTCAATCATATCGCCAAGCTTATCCAGCGCGGGCACAACGCCTGAGGTGGAGAGCGTGACGCGGCGCTTGGAGAGGCCAAAGCCAAAATCATCCAGCATAATATCCATCGCCGGCACGACGTTGTTCAGGTTGAGCAGCGGCTCACCCATGCCCATCATCACCACGTTGGTGATAGGGCGCTGGCCGGTGACTTTCGCGGCGCCAATAATTTTGGCCGCGCGCCATACCTGACCAATAATTTCGGAAACGCGCAGGTTGCGGTTAAAACCCTGCTGCGCCGTAGAGCAAAATTTGCACTCCAGCGCGCAGCCTACCTGAGAAGAGACGCACAGCGTGGCGCGCTCCGCCTCCGGAATATAGACCGTCTCCACCAGCTGATCGCCTACGCGAATCGCCCATTTGATGGTGCCGTCGCTGGAGCGCATCTCCTCCGCTACTTCCGGCGCGCGGATCTCTGCGCGCTGCATCAGCTTGCCGCGCAGCACTTTGTTGATATCCGTCATCTGCTCGAAATCGTCGCAGCAGTAGTGGTAAATCCACTTCATGACCTGATCGGCACGGAACGGCTTCTCGCCCATTTCGATAAAAAATTCACGCATCTGCTGACGATTGAGATCGAGCAGGTTAATTTTTTCGTTTTTAGGAGAAACCACGGCGGGGGACGCGTCAGCTGGCGTCACAATCTGTTCGGACATAATAATCTCTGGCCTCGTTGTTACACGTTACGGCTCTGGTTAGGAAGAAGAAAAAACAGCGCCCCGGCTGAGTCAGGCTCAACAGGGGCGCATTATTGTACTATAACTGCGGCACGATGCCAGGGTAACCGTTTTACGCCAGCGTAAAAGGTGTAAACTCCCCTGTCCGCTTCAGCCGCAATGCACTTAGCGGGTGCGCGCGCAGACTTCGTTTTCAGCGAAGAAGTAAGCGATTTCACGGGCAGCTGACTCTGCAGAGTCAGAACCGTGGGTCGCGTTTTCGGTGAAGCTGTCTGCGTAATCTGCACGCAGGGTGCCTGCCAGTGCGTTGTCCGGGTTGGTCGCACCCATCAGATCACGGTGACGCTGAACGGCATTTTCGCCTTCCAGAACAGAAACCACTACCGGGCCAGAGGTCATGAACTCAACCAGACCATCAAAGAATGGACGGCCTTTGTGCTCAGCGTAGAAGCCTTCAGCCTGCTCTTTGGTCAGGTGCAGCATTTTTGCGCCAACAATTTTGAAGCCCGCGCTCTCAAAACGGTTGTAGATAGCACCGATAACGTTCTTAGCAACGGCGTTTGGTTTAATGATGGAGAAAGTACGTTCGATTGCCATGATTACCTCTGAATTAGCATCCTGAATAAACCGGGAACCCTCTCCCGGTAAGAAAAACGCGCCGATTATAGGGAGATCGACGCGTGTTGCCTATGAGTGATTGGTGGAATTATTGAAAATAATTACTTTTTGCGGTGCAGGCTGCACCGTGACGCACCCGCCACGGGTTTACGCTCTGTGCTGCAGGCCGGATATCTTCAGCAGAACAGATGCTGCATTTTCATCCCGTGGCGCTCACTTTAGCCATTGCGGGCTTGAGATAGCCTGCACATTCCCGGAGACTGACCTTTTCCGCAAGAAGAGAGAAGATGGCAATGACGGTTCCCCTGTTTGTATCTGCTGAGTGGCTGCATGAGCACTACGGTGATGAAGAAGTACAGGTGCTGGATGCGCGCATGGTTCCGCCGGGTCAGGATGCAGTGCGCGATGTCACCGCAGAGTATCTGGCCAGTCACCTGCCGCAGGCAGCTTTCTTTAATATTGAAGCGCTTTCCGATCACACCAGCCCTTACCCGCATATGATGCCCCGCCCGGAGAGTTTTGCTGTCGCAATGCGCGAGCTGGGGGTAGTGCAGGATAAGCATCTGATTGTGTATGACGAGGGTAATCTCTTCTCTGCCCCGCGCGCCTGGTGGATGCTGCGCACCTTTGGCTGTCAGCGCATCTCCATTCTGGCCGGCGGTCTGCAGGGCTGGAAAGCCGCAGGTTTGACTACCGCAGATGGCCCGGTGGCGCTGCCGGAAGGTGACTTCGCGGCACACTTCGACAGCAGTCAGGTGAAGCGACTGAACGATGTACTGCTGCTCAGCCATGAAGGAGGCGCGCAGATTGTGGACGCGCGCGCGGCAAACCGCTTTAACGCTGAGGTGGATGAGCCGCGTCCCGGCCTGCTGCGCGGACATATTCCGCACAGCCTGAATCTGCCATGGAACAGTCTGGTGGAGAATGGCGCGCTGAAACCCGCCGCCGAGCTGCGTCAGCAGTTTGCGCAGGCAGGCGTGGCGCTGGATAAGCCCATCGTTGCCAGCTGCGGCTCGGGCGTAACGGCGGTGGTGCTGATTCTGGCGCTGACGGCGCTGGGCGTCCGCGACGCAACGCTCTATGACGGCTCCTGGGGCGAATGGGGCAGCCGCGACGATTTACCGATTGAAAAATAGTCACCTGCCTGAAACCAGGGCGCCATGAATGGCGCCCCTACAGGATCCGCACCCGCCTGAAACCAGGGCGCCATTAATGGCGCCCCTACGGGGAATTCCCGCGTTATGCGCGGGCCAGGGCCATATGCATCAACATACGATGGTTAAATGATGCGCTGGCTGCCTTTAAAATCGCGCAGGAAACTGCCCCAGCGCCGCTCATAAAATGGCGTGATATGCGCGGTAAAAAAATGGCTGACGCCATGCTGTCCGGCATCCACTTCGCAGATATCAACAGGAGCATCATCGGTCAGCGTATCGGTCGCCACGCTGCCTGCGGCCTGAATAATTTCATCGATATCACTGTCAGCTTCTATACCAATCAGCAGATTAGGCGCTTCGTTCACGCTTTCACGCAGGCTGGCAATGTAGGCGCGGCGCACCTGTTTATATTTAGCAAACAGCTGGGTCAGGGAGTCGATCATCTGTGCCGGCGGCTCAGCTACCTCCGACAGCAGCAGCGCGTGGCCGCCCTCCAGCACTGTCTGCTGGCTCAGCGCACTTCCCTCCTCACCCAGCAGATGCGCGATTTCACCCGGCGTAAACTCTTTACCCGCTGGTAATTTCGGGTTCAGAAACAGCGCTTCCCCCAGCGTCATCTCAAACAGCGTACGCGCCGGCAGGCGCAGCCACGGCTGTTCATCCGTTATCGCTTCGCGCATAGCCGCCTCAGAGCTGAAGAACGGGATCACGCTACCGCCTCCCTCTTTCTCCCAGTGCTGTAACTCGACGGGCGAGGTCGCGTTAAACTGTTCAGCCGGGCTTTCGCCTGGCACCCAGACATCTGCGGCCAGCAACAGCTGAAAAAACTCCGGGCGATGCGCCGGCTCGGTGGCCGCCAGCTTCAGCACCTCTTCAAGACGATTACTCATGCGTGTTTCATTCCAAAAAAGCGGGCAGGAGCCAGCCTGCCCGAAGCGGGATTATTTCAGTAACAGGTTGGCAAGGGTACGCACGCCGAGTCCGGTTGCGCCTGCTGACCACTGATCCACCGCGCTTTTGCGGTAGGTGGCGGAGCAGTCGATATGCAGCCAGCCCTGCTGATATTTTTCAACAAACCACGAGAGGAATGCGGCCGCGCTGCTGGCGCCGGCGGCGTGAGCCGGGCTGGCGATGTTGTTGAGATCGGCAAAATTTGACGGCAGATGGCTGCGGTGGAACTCCGCCAGCGGCAGACGCCAGAACGCTTCATTTTCGCCGGTGGCGCTGCCCAGCAGCGACTCAGCCAGCACATCGTCGAAGGTAAACAGCGCATGATAGTCGTTGCCGAGCGCCGTTTTGGCTGCGCCGGTCAGCGTGGCAGCATCAATCAGCAGCTCCGGCTTCTGCTCGCTGGCGTCAATCAGGCCATCCGCCAGCACCAGACGCCCTTCCGCATCGGTGTTCATCACCTCAACGGTTTTACCGTTGCGGTAGCGGATGATATCGCCAAGACGGAATGCGTTGCCGCTGACCATGTTATCGGCACAGCAGAGATAGAGTTTTACGCGCTTCGTCAGCCCGCGGGCAATCGCCAGCGCCAGCGCGCCGGTGACGGTCGCCGCTCCGCCCATATCGGACTTCATAGAGTCCATAAATGCGCTCTGCTTCAGGCTGTAGCCGCCGGTATCAAAGGTGATCCCTTTACCGACCAGACAGGCGTAAACCGGCGCATCTGCGTCACCGGTCGGGTTGAAATCAAGCGCCAGCAGTACCGGCACGCGCGACGAGCCACGCCCAACGATATGGATACCGCTATACCCCTGCTCGCGCAGATCTTCGCCTTTAGTGATGCGATAGCTGACGGCATCGCCACCCGCGTCTCTGATCAGATCGATAGCGCTGTGCGCCAGCTGTTCCGGGCTCAGGTCTTCCGCGGGCAGGTTAATGGTATCGCGCACCCAGTCAATAATCTGCAGACGACGATCGAATTCAGCGCGATCGCTGTCGCTGAGCGTCGGCCATTCCACCTGGCGCGCGCCTTTCGGGCTGCGATAGCCCTGCCAGAATGCCCAGCACTTTTCCAGATCCCAGTCGTCACCGCACAGCGCAACGTGACGGATGCCCTGGCTGTCGAGCTTGCGCGCCGCGCGCTGAATCGTCAGCAGCGCATCACTGCCCGTAAGGTGCAGCGTCATACCACTCTCGCTGCTGCTCAGCAGGGCTTTTTCGCCCCAGCGCGCATCAGCAGGCTGCGTGCTGAGCGTAATATTCATCGGTTGTGTTGTCATCGCGTCGCTCCGTTTACGTTTGGTCTTATTCCACGCCAGACCGGCGCGGAGTGGCATGGATCAGCGGGCGGCTGCCGGGGCAACGGCCCGCATCCGGCTGACGGCTTTATTGACCAGCGCAATCGCGTAGTCAATCTCCTCCTGCGTAGTGAAACGCCCCAGCGAAAAGCGCAGCGAGCTGTAGGCCAGCTCCGGCTCAACGCCCATTGCGCGCAGCACATAGGAGGGTTCCAGACTCGCCGAGGTACAGGCTGAGCCGGATGAAAGCGCCAGATCTTTCAGCGCCATAATCAGCGTTTCACCCTCAACCTGCGCAAAGCTGATATTGAGGATATTTGGTGCGCTGTGCGCCAGCGAGCCGTTAAGCTGTACGCCGCTCAGCTGGCTGATGCCCTGCCAGAGCCGCTGACGCAGCGTGGCGAGTCGCGTCATCTCCTCTGCCATCACCTCGCCTGCCAGCGCATAGGCTTCACCCATACCGACAATCTGATGCACCGGCAGCGTTCCTGAACGCATACCGCGCTCGTGCCCGCCGCCATGCATCTGTGCGTCAATCTTCACCTGCGGCTTGCGGCGCACCCAGAGCGCACCGATGCCTTTCGGTCCGTAAAGCTTATGCGCCGAGAACGACATCAGATCCACCGGCAGCGTGCTGACGTCAAGCGGCAGCTTGCCCACGCTCTGCGTGGCATCCACGTGGAACAAAATGTCACGCGCGTGACAGAGCGCGCCCAGCGCCGCAATATCCTGGATGACACCCGTTTCGTTGTTCATGTGCATCAGCGACACCAGCACGGTATCGTCGCGCAGCGCGGCAGCCAGCATATCCGGCGTGACAATACCGTCGCTTCCGGGCGTCAGCCAGGTCACATCAAACCCTTCGCGCACCAGCTGCAGACAGCTATCGAGTACCGCTTTATGTTCCGTCTGGCTGGTAATAATATGCCGTCCGCGCGCCTGACGGGCGTGTGCTGCCCCTTTAATGGCGAGGTTATCCGCTTCGGTCGCGCCGGAAGTAAAGACTATTTCGCGCGGATCGGCGTTAACCAGCGCCGCAATCTGATTGCGGGCAACATCAACGACCTCTTCAGCCTGCCAGCCAAAGCGGTGGGAACGGGATGCGGGATTACCGAAGGTGCCATCCAGCGTCAGACACTGCATCATTCTGCTGGCGACCCGTGGATCCACAGGCGTGGTCGCTGCGTAATCCAGATAGATCGGTAATTTCATGGCGCTGTAACTCCGTAAAATAAAACACAGGTCTTTATAGCATGATTCAGCCTGCAGAGAGTAAACCGGTCATGCGGCCGGTGACGGGAGCGCTAACAGCACAAAGCCCCGGGGGCTTCATCGCTAAGCGCCCGGGGCTTTGTAAAAGTCAGTCTTCAGTCAGGCAATAGGATTGCGATCAGGCACGCAGATTAACGTTGATGGTTTCCTGCACGCGATGCTGCTGAAAACGACGGTTATCCACGCTGTTCTGACGATCGGCAACATCAAGGATTTCCTGATTATTCACCAGCTCAGCCAGCGTAATATTGTTCAGGAAATCGCTGATGCGCTCGCTGAGATCGCGCCACAGCACGTGAGTCAGGCAGCGTTCGCCACCCTGACAGCCCTCTTTACCCTGACATTTGGTCGCATCCACCGACTCATCTACCGCGGTGATCACCGCACCCACTGCGATAGCATTAGCATCTTTGCCCAGCAGATAACCGCCACCTGGCCCGCGCACGCTGGCAACCAGGCCGTGCTTACGCAGACGCGAGAACAGCTGTTCCAGATAGGAGAGTGAAATCCCCTGACGCTCGGAAATATCCGCCAGCGGTACCGGCCCCTCATGCGAATGCAGGGCTACGTCCAGCATAGCGGTAACGGCATAGCGTCCTTTGGATGTCAGTCTCATAGCGTAAAACCTCGTCGGCATCCGCCCTTACTCAGGCGGGTTATCGGTGGAATGTCAGTCAGCGCAGTCTGCCATTCCCGAGTATTTTGGTCAACTATTTAACCGAGTAATTTACTCAACTATTTAACCTGGCGTTTTACTCAACTATTACCCTTATCGCCTTTGGGTTTTTCAAAGGAGGAAAGCATGCCGCGCAGAATATTCAGCTCATCGCGTTCCGGACGGGCGCGCGTATAGAGGCGGCGCAGTTTGCTCATCACCTGGCTCGGCGTGCCGGTACGGATAAAGCCGCTTTCCAGCATCATCTGCTCGATATGCTGATAAAAGCGTTCCAGATCGTCCACCAGCGGATAAGGTGAGGCTTCATATTCCGGCTGCGGAGCCGCTTTTTCCTGCGCATCCAGCCACGCCATACGCACTTCATAAGCGATAATCTGCACTGCCATCGCCAGATTCAGCGAGCTGTACTCCGGGTTAGCCTGAATAGCTACGTGATAATGGCACTTCTGCAGTTCGTCGTTGGTCAGTCCGACGCGCTCACGGCCAAATACCAGCGCGACCGGTGCCTGCTGCCCCTCTTCCACGCTCTTAATGCCGCACTCGCGTGAATTCAGCATCGGCCATGGCAACGACCGTGAACGGGCGCTGGTGCCGACCACCAGGCTGCAGCCGGCAATCGCCTCATCCAGCGTATCAACAATGCGGGCGTTGCCGATAACGTCGCTGGCACCCGCCGCAAGAGAGATCGCCTGCGAGTCAGGTTTAACCAGCGGATTCACCAGATAAAGGTTGCTTAACCCCATGGTTTTCATGGCGCGGGCAACAGAACCCATGTTGCCGGTGTGGGACGTTTCAACCAGTACAATTCGGATATTTTGCAGCATAATTATGAGCGGGTGAGAAAATGATGACGCGCATCCTAACATAAATGCAGGACATTTGCTGAACACGCTGCTATACTCCGCGCCGTTTTCCCCGTTCTTTAACATCCAGCGAGAGATACCGATGCATCCGATGCTCAACATCGCCGTGCGCGCAGCGCGCAAGGCCGGAAATTTAATTGCCAAAAATTACGAAACCCCGGACGCTGTCGAAGCCAGCCAGAAAGGCAGCAACGACTTCGTGACCAATGTTGACCGTGACGCAGAAAGCCTGATTATCGAAGTCATTCGTAAATCTTACCCACAACACACCATCATCACCGAAGAGAGCGGTGAGCTGGCGGGTGAGGATCAGGATATTCAATGGGTAATCGATCCGCTGGATGGCACCACCAACTTCATCAAACGTCTGCCACACTTCTCCGTCTCTATTGCCGTGCGCATTAAAGGCCGCACTGAAGTGGCTGTGGTTTACGATCCAATGCGAAATGAACTCTTCACCGCCGTACGCGGTCAGGGCGCACAGCTGAATGGCTATCGTCTGCGCGGCAGCAACGCCCGCGATCTGGATGGCACCATCCTGGCGACCGGCTTCCCGTTCAAGGTTAAGCAGCACGCGACGCCATATATCAATATTGTTGGCAAACTGTTTACCCAGTGCGCAGACTTCCGTCGCAGCGGTTCAGCCGCGCTGGATCTGGCTTATGTCGCAGCCGGCCGCGTGGATGGCTATTTCGAAATTGGCCTGAAGCCGTGGGATTTTGCAGCGGGTGAGCTGCTGGTACGTGAGGCTGGCGGTCTGGTGACTGACTTCACCGGCAACCACGGTTATCTGCACTCAGGTAACATCGTAGCCGGCAATCCGCGCGTCGTAAAAGCCATGCTGGCTAATATGCGCGAAGAGCTGAGCGAAGCGCTGAAGCGCTAAGCAAAAAAAAGGCGGCCCGCGGGCCGCCTTTTTTAATGGTACTGATTAACGACGTTCGTGCGTTAACACCTGACGCGGCTGAGTACGGCGACCTACACCACCCAGAATCGCTGCCAGCACGGCTTCGATAATCAGCATGACGAAGGTGAACCAGCTCGCTTTCGCCGTAGCAGCGGCAGCCTGTTCTGCTGCTTCACGTGCTTTCTGCTCCGCTTCCTGCTTCAGCTGCTGATACTTCTGCATCGCCTGCTGATAGCTCTGCTCTGCCTGGTTAACAATCTGTTCTGCTTCCTCGTCACTCTTACCGGTACGCGCTTTGATAATATTTTTCAGCGCATCGCGGTCAGCAGCCTGCAGCGTATCAGAATGACGGCTCAGCACGCCTTTAAACCAGTTGCTCAAATCAGCATCCGCGTTCTGCGGATTTTGTGCCGTATTTTTTGCCTGATTCTCAGCGTTGTTCGCTTCGTTATTTGCATCCTGCTGCAGATTTTCTGGCTGTAATTCCGGCTTGCCGGTCTGGCGCAGCGTGGTCTCCAGCTCATTCTGCAGATCGTCGAGGTTAATATTATTTTCCTGCAGCTTCTCTTTCGCCATATTGGTCAGCGAAGGCGCAACAGAAGAAATACCATTACCCAGCGCATTTACACCTGAACCCAGAATATTAAAGGCGCCGCCAATAATACCGCTTGCCAGAGAGAAAGCCAGCCACAGAGTAATAAGCGTACTGACACCAAACATCAGTAAACCGTGCAGTGCGCCTTCGCGCTGTGCCAGACGGCCGGCGATATAGCTACCTACCGCCATCGCAATCAGCATGCTGGCACCGGTCCAGATCAGCGCGCCAGTACCAAGATGCTCCAGAGGATTTTGCTCCTGCTGTGGATCAATGGTCGTAGCACCAATTGCCGTACCCAATACTCCCAGTAATATATGAACAATCAGCGCAGCGATAACACCTGCAAATATTGCGCTCCATGAAATGCGTTTTAACGGCAGTCCCGCATGTGTATCGGTCACGGTCTCCGTGATGCCATTATGAGTCCGGATTTCAGGCATGGTATTCTCCTCGCAAAAAACGACGACTGATAAAAGTTTATTTTAAAAAAGTTAATTCTCAGCTGATGTCATTTAGCGTAGACAGAGAATGCTATTTACACCAGAGGTGCACAGCAGGATATTTTTCTCTGATAGCGGAAAATTAAACATCCGGCTGATTCCGCGCGGCCGGATGTTTATCCTGAGGCCCGGTTAAAAGGGGCGCAGGCCGTTGGCGGCGGGGAGTGCACTCTGCCACAGAAGTACTCCGGCCAGTATCAGCGCAATGGCTCCCAGCAGCATAAGCAGCGCCATCACTACCGCGGTCCGTTTTTGATCGGCTGCTGAACGGCTCAATCTCGCTGCCAGCACGCGCGAACGCTGAACCATGATGCCCAGCAGAGACACCGTCAGTGCGGTCCCCAGCGCCATCGCCAGCGCAGCGGCCACGCCCCAAAGATAAACATCAATCACTTTAGCGAATAGCAGCATCATCAGCGCCCCTGAACAGGGGCGCAGGCCCATGGAGAGGACCAGCAGCAGCTGAGTCCTGAAGCTCACCGCGTTCGCCAGCTGATGCGCATCCGGTACATGCGTATGGCCACATGCGCAGGCTGCGTCATGCTGATGCTGCGTATGTATTGCCCGGATCTGCCAGCCCGCTGCCAGACGCAGGGCTGCCCGCAGCGATTTCACGGCGCGACAGCCCAGCCAGCAGCCCAGCGCGATAACCAGCAGGTAGCTCCCCTTTTCCAGCCAGTAGCTGCTGAGATGGAGCTGGCGCGATGAGGTCTGCAGCACCACCAGCATCAGCGTCACCAGGGCAATGGCTACCCCGCCCTGCAGCAGCGCAGCCAGCAGAGTCAGACGAATGCTGGTGCGCAACTGCGCAGGGTGCGTCGCTAAAAAAGTGGCGATCACCACTTTGCCATGCCCCGGTCCCAGCGCGTGCAGGACGCCATACGCCAGGCTCAGCAGCAGCAGCGTTATCCCCGCCTGGCGCGGCTGTGCTGCGACCTGCTGCAGCAGCTGTGTCAGGGAATGGTTAAGCGCTTTCTGCCACAGCACGCTCTGTAACAGAATGTGCGGCCAGGCGTGCCAGAGCAGCATTGCGGTCAGCAGCAGCAACAGGCCGGCGGCGGGCAGTGGCCAGCGACGCCGCGTAGGGAGCGGAATATTCAGCGACATATCAGCGTCACCGTCTGGGCAAACTGGCGGCCCAAATCCATATCTTCCGGCGGCGCGTCAGCTTTATCCAGCGACAGTGCATACTGCTGCAGCGACGCGTCCGGCTGTGGGGTCGTAAGCTTCAGCTGGCAGTGCGCCTTTAGGTTCTCATCCATGGCAATATCCTGTGACGTCTCATACTGCATATCAACAAAATAGCTGGGATCAAACGTCAGCATACGGTAACGCTTCCCGGCCAACGGCTGCGGCTCGCCCAGCGGCACAATAAATTCGAGCACGGCCTTATGTCCGCTACGCGACAAATTGTACTCCTGCGGCAAATTAAGAAATTTTATCCGCGTTTTCTCCTGCCACAGCTCGGTAAAATAGTGCTGACCCAGTACGTTAGCCATCACCTGAGCCGCCAGCTTTTTCCATACCACATCACCCGGACTGGCCTGCCCGGCATCATAAAGCAGGTCGGCGGAGGTGATTTCGTCCATCGTCCAGACCATTTTTATGCCGGTCAGCCGATCGTTCTGGCTTTTCAGCTCTGCTTTCATCGCAATAAAACTGTGCGGATGGCATGCAGCCGCAGCGGAGAAAAACAGCGTAACCAGTAAAAGCGCAATTTTCATATGTTATAAAGTAACAATTTATAAGGTAAAGGTTTACGTGGCCCGAAAAAAACTGTGACCCGCCCTGAAGCTCTGAGTAAAAGTCTGCACCGATAGCGTAATTTCAGCGCGATATTGGCTATTCTTAGCTGAAAAATGAGCTGCGGATAAAATACGTGATGAGTTTTGCGCCTGCTACAGCACCGCTCTTCAGCCGTTCCCAGCGACGTTGCCATCTGTTACTGCTGTTATTTCTGCCCGCCCCCGCCCTGACGCTCGATAAACTGTGCCAGCTGAACGGCGTTGATCCTGCGGTTGCCCGTCAGGATATCGCGGATGTGGGCGATGAGATACAGCGCTTTCATCAGCTGGAACTGCATCAGATGGTGGATGGCAGCTTTCGCATTCACGGCACGGAACTGGACAGAAGACTCTGCCTGATCCACTGGCTGCGACGCGCGCTGCGCCTGTCGCAGGCGTTTGTCTGCGACCATTTTGTTCCCGCCCTGCGTCAGCGGCTCAAAGTTTTGCAGATCGAAAAAGCGCTGTGGGATGAGATCAACCTGCAGGCGCTGATCCAGCACTGCAGCCTGCGGCTGATGCGCAATTTCTCTCCCCGCGACCAGCTTTTTCTGCTTATTTTTATGAAGTATGCCCTTTGTCAGCGTCAGGCGGCGCTGTTCAGCGAGCGGCAGCGCAGCTGGCTGGCAGACAAAGCGGAGCGTGCCGCAGCAGACGATGTCATTCACCACTGGCAGAAACGCTGTCATCTGATGCCCGATGCCAGCGAAACCGATTTCTGGACGCTGCTCTTCAGTCTGATTCATGCGCCTGATGCCACCCAGCTGAGTGTGCCACAGGCGCACCGGTTGATGAGTGCCACCGAAGCGCTGATTGCGCGTTTTGAACAGCTGGCAAAAACGCGCATCCGCAACCAGCATGAGCTGAAGCTCCAGCTCTATACTCATCTGGCGCAGGCGCTGGACCGCAGCCATTTTTCTATTGGCATCGATAATAGCGTGGCGCTGGATGTGGCGCGGCTCTATCCGCGGCTGATGCGCACCACCGAGCGCGCGCTGTACCATTTCAGCAGCGACTTTGGCACGCAGTTCAGCGCGGAAGAGACCAGCCTGGTGGCGGTGCTGTTTGGTGCCTGGATGATGCAGGAGAGCGCGCTGCAGGAGAAGCAGGTACTGCTGCTCACCGGCGTCGACGCCGCGCTGGAGCAGCTGCTGGAGCAGCAGCTGCGCGACATGACGCTGCTGCCGATCAATATAACCTATCAGGATATGCTGCACTTCCAGCGCGAGGGCGCACCGCGCGATGTGGCGCTGGTGGTCACCCCCTATGCTATTTCGCTGCCGCTCTTTTCGCCGCCGCTGATCCACGCAGAACTGCCGTTAAGCGATCATCAGCAGCAGCGTATTCTTCAGCTGCTGGACGCCTGAGCCGCAGGACGCAGGAACAGCGCCGGCAGCGCTACCAGCGCCATGACCCAGAAGAGATGCCCCTGCAAATGGGCAAACAGGACGCCGCAGATCATGGTCATCACAGCAATCCCGCCCCCCATCGCCAGCGCCGAGTAGAGCGACTGCAGGCGAATCACTTCGGTGCCTTTGCGTGCAGCGATAAAGCGCATCGCCGCCAGGTGGCAGATGGTAAAACTGCCGCAGTGCAAAATCTGTGCGACAACCAGCAGCGGCAGCGCGGTCGTGGCACCGAGCAGCGTCCAGCGCAGCAACGCGCAGACGCCGGAAAGCAGCAGCAGATCGCGCGCGCTCCAGCGTCTGAACAGACGGTTACTGAGGGCAAAGACTACAATCTCCGCCACCACGCCGAGCGACCACAGATACCCCACCACGGAGGCGGAGTAGCCCGCCTGCTGCCACCAGATGGCACTGAAGCTGTAGTAGGCGGCATGCGCGCCCTGCAGCAGCGTAACGCAGATCATAAAACGCCAGACGCTCTTTTCCCGCAGCAGATCGCGCCACGCCGCCCAGCCGCCGCTGGCGCCCTGTCGCGCCTCACCCTGCGGACGCGTCTGCGGTGGCAGCAGCATCCCGCTCAGCATGGCCACGACGCCCAGACTCAGCAGCATCAAAACCGCCTGATAAGAATAAGCGCTGACCAGCATGCCGGTGAGCGCCGAGCTGATGACAAACGCCAGCGATCCCCACAGCCGCACCGGACCGTAGGCCAGCCCAATCTGGCGCGTCCAGGTTGCCGCCAGCGCATCACTCAGCGGCACCAGCGGAGAGAAAAAGAGATTGAACCCTGCCATGACCAGCAGCAGCCAGAGCCACTGGCCGCCGAACCAGAAGCCGAGAGCGAACAGTGCAGTCAGAAGCGCCAGCAGCCGCAGCGCGACAATCAGCTGAGCCGGATTTTTAACCTGTGAAGCGATAAGCAGGCTGCCGGCGAAGCGCGCGACCATGCCACAACCGAGCAGCAGGCCAATTTTTTCCGCATCGAGTCCGCTGCCCTGCAGCCAGACGCTCCAGAAAGGTAAATAGATGCCGTAGCAAAAAAAGTAGGTGAAATAGCTCAGTCCCAGCCATCTGGCTGATGCGATGGTCATGCTCTCTCCTGTGGCGCGCGCCACTGCCTGCGGTTTGGGCGCTACTTTGGCAAAGCACCGGCTAAAAAGAAACCCGCAGAGCGGATCAATCGTGCGCTAAGCAGTGGAAAATGCACCAATAAAAAAGGATGGCCGGAGCCATCCTTTTTTCATCCGTTAAAACCTGTCAGGCATAAACGGGCAGACGGGCACAGATATCGAGCACTTTCTGTTTGGTGCGTTCGATGGTGGCCTCGTCATTCACGTTATCCAGCACGTCGGCGATCCAGCCAGCCAGTTCACGCACGTCTGCTTCTTTGAAGCCGCGACGGGTTACCGCTGGTGTACCAATACGCACGCCAGAGGTCACAAACGGGCTTTTCGGATCGTTTGGCACGCTGTTTTTGTTCACGGTGATATTTGCACGTCCCAGAGCGGCATCCGCTTCTTTACCGGTCAGGCCTTTGCTCACCAGATCGATCAGGAACAGATGGTTATACGTACCGCCGGAAACGATGTTGTAACCGCGCTCCAGCAGGACTTCAACCATCGCTTTAGCGTTTTTAGCCACCTGCTGCTGATAGGTTTTGAACTCCGGCTCCATCGCCTCTTTGAAAGCTACAGCTTTACCGGCGATGACGTGCATCAGTGGGCCGCCCTGTCCGCCAGGGAAGACCGCAGAGTTGAGCTTCTTATACAGATCCTCATCTCCGCCCTGCGCCAGAATCAGGCCGCCACGCGGACCCGCCAGCGTTTTATGCGTAGTTGTGGTCACGATATGCGCGTGCGGAACCGGGTTAGGATAGACGTCAGCTGCCACCAGACCTGCCACGTGAGCCATATCCACAAACAGCCAGGCGCCGATGCTGTCAGCGATTTCACGCATTTTTGCCCAGTCGCAGACGCCGGAGTAGGCAGAAAAGCCGCCGATGATCATTTTTGGCTTATGCGTCTGCGCCAGCTCGGCCAGTTCGTCATAGTTGATTTTGCCGGTTTCATCGATGCCGTACGGGATAACGTTGTAGAGTTTTCCGGAAAGATTGACCGGTGAACCGTGGGTCAGGTGACCACCGTGCGCCAGATTCATACCAAGAATGGTATCACCCGGCTGCAGCAGCGCGGTGTAAACAGCGAAGTTTGCCTGCGAACCAGAGTGAGGCTGAACGTTGGCAAAATCTGCACCAAACAGGGCTTTTGCGCGGTCGATCGCCAGCTGCTCAACGATATCAACATATTCACAACCGCCGTAGTAGCGCTTGCCCGGATAGCCTTCCGCGTATTTATTGGTGAGCTGTGAACCTTGCGCCTGCATAACGCGCGGGCTGGTGTAGTTTTCTGAAGCGATCAGTTCAATGTGCTCTTCCTGACGCACTTTCTCCTGCTCCATAGCCTGCCACAAATCGGCATCATAATCGGCAATGTTCATATCACGCTTTAACATCCGCATCTCCTGACTCAGCAACTTTAACGGCAATTTAAGCCCCCGCTTAGGGGCGAAGGCCAACAGTGTAAACGGTTTTGCCAGGGGACGATAGCGCCAGGGTGCTCTTTTTACGCAAACGATTGGCATGCCGCTGGAACGCCTTTTTTACGCTTTAGCTGCACGCAGAAAAAGGGCATGGATAGACGGAAGATCAGCGTAACCCGCCCGGAATGCGTACCCGGCTCGCGCTAAAAGCCGCTGCTGCCGATTTACAGTCAGACGAGCGTGGCATAAGATGCATTTAAAATACATATTTTAAGTTATCCGCTGAGGAACACACCATGCTTGACGCTCAGACTATCGCGACCATTAAATCTTCCGTGCCCGCTATAGCAAAAATGGGACCCGCTCTTACCGGCTGTTTTTACCACAAACTGCTGAACGATCATCCTGAACTGAAAAACGTGTTTAACATGAACAATCAGCGCAGCGGCGATCAGCGTGAAGCTCTGTTTAATGCGATTTGCGCTTACGCCACCCATCTGGAGGATTTGCCAGCGCTGCTGCCGGCGGTCGAGAAAATTGCGCAGAAGCACGCCAGCCTGAATATCCGGCCTGAACAGTACGATCTGGTAGGCGCCACGCTGCTGGCCACCATGAAGGAGCAGCTCAATCCGGACGAGGAGGTACTTGCAGCCTGGGGCAAAGCGTATGCGCTGCTGGCGCAGGTCTTTATTCAGCGTGAAGAAGCTATCTATCAGGCATCTGAGCAGAAGAGTGGTGGCTGGCGCGGCCTGCGTGACTTTCGTATCCGCCGCATTACGCCGGAAAGCAGCGTGATTACCAGTCTGGAACTGGTTCCCAATGACGGGCAGCCGGTGGCCGATTTTCTGCCGGGACAATACCTGACGCTCAGCCTACGTCTGACAGAAAACGGGTTTATGCAGCATCGCCAGTATTCGCTGACGCACGCGCCTGACGGCAAAGCCTACCGTATTGCTGTCAAACGTGAAGCGCACGGCACCGTGTCGGGCTGGCTGCACGACTGCGCCCGGGTGGGAAATATTGTGCAGTGCAGCGCGCCGGCGGGTGACGTCGTGCTGCAGACAGAACCAGCGACGCCGGTGACGCTGATCTCAGCGGGCGTCGGTCAGACGCCGATGTTAGCGATGCTCGCGGTGCTGGCGCAGCAACAGCATCCGGCAGCCGTGACCTGGCTGCACGCGGCTGAAAATGGCGCGCAGCACGCCTTTGCGCGGGAAGTTGCCGCGCTGGGCGCCACCCTGCCGCACTTTCGCAGCCACGTCTGGTATCGCCAGCCTGCCAGCGACGATGCCGGCCGGTATGATGCAGAGGGCGTAATGGATCTGGCCTGCGTGTCAGCGGAGCTGAACCAGCCGGACCGCACGTTCTGGCTGTGCGGGCCGCTGCCGTTTATGCAGTTTGTCGCTCGCCAGCTGCTGGATGCAGGCGTCGATACCGCACGCATTCACTATGAGGTTTTCGGCCCGCACAAGGTGCTGTAATTGCAGCAATAAAAAAGCCTGCGGCAGGCAGGCTTTTACTGTGACGCCGGACAGAGGATCAGATTGCCTCTTCATCCTCTTCGCCGGTGCGGATACGCACCACGCGCGCCACGTCAAATACGAAAATTTTACCGTCGCCGATTTTGCCGGTCTGCGCCGTTTTCATGATGGTTTCCACGCAGGTATCGACAATGTCATCCCCGACCACCATCTCGATTTTTACCTTGGGCAGGAAATCGACCATATATTCGGCACCACGATAGAGTTCAGTGTGGCCTTTCTGACGTCCAAACCCTTTGACCTCGCTCACCGTCATCCCGGTGATGCCGACTTCCGCCAGCGCTTCACGCACGTCATCAAGTTTGAATGGTTTAATAATTGCATCGATCTTTTTCATCGCAGATCCCTTTTTCGCTCCCTCCATGACGGACGGATAACAGAAAGTATATATCGCTAACGGCGCCGGTGGCGCGGCTAACTACTCTTTAAAGTCGCTGGCGTCCAGCTCATGACGAGACAGCAGCTTATAGAACTCGGTACGGTTACGTCCAGCAAGACGCGCGGCGTGAGTAACGTTGCCTTTGGTCATCTGCAGCAGCTTGCGCAGATAGTTCAGCTCAAACTGGTTGCGCGCCTCCGCAAAGGTGGGCAGCGCGGTGTTCTCGCCCGACAGCGCCTGCTCCACCAGCGCTTCACCAATCACGGGTGCAACGGTCAGCGCAACGCACTGCTCAATAACGTTAACCAGCTGACGGACGTTACCCGGCCAGCTGGCGCTGACCAGCCGCTTCATTGCACCGGCAGAGAAGCTGCGGACAAATGGCTTGTGGCGCCCGGCGGCCTGACGCAGTAAATGGTTAGCCAGCAGCGGAATATCTTCAGCACGCTCGTGCAGCGCCGGAAGTTTAAGATTCACGACATTGAGCCGGTAGTAGAGATCTTCCCGAAAACTCTTTTTCTCCATCGCTTTTGGCAGGTCGCGATGGGTGGCAGAAAGGATACGTACGTTGATCTTCACATCCCGGTTACTGCCAAGCGGACGCACTTTGCGCTCCTGCAGCACGCGCAGCAGTTTGATCTGCAGCGCCGGAGGCATATCGCCAATCTCATCCAGAAACAGCGTGCCGCCCTCTGCGGCCTGAAATAATCCTTCGCGCGCGCTGACCGCGCCGGTAAATGCGCCCCGCGCGTGGCCAAACAGCTCTGACTCCAGCAGCTGCTCCGGCAGTGCGCCGCAGTTAATGGCGATAAAGGGTTTCGCCGCGCGCGGACTGGCAGCATGAATTGCCTGCGCCAGCACCTCTTTCCCGGTGCCGCTCTGACCGTTGATCAGTATGGAGACGTCCGACTGCGCCACCATGTGCGCCTGCTCCAGCAGCCGCTGCATCAGCGGATTCCGGGTGACAATCGCTTCGCGCCATCGGTCGTCACTGACCGGTGCACGCAGCGCCAGCGCCTCATCGATCGCTTTATACAGCGCGTCGCGATCAACGGGTTTGGTGAGAAAGCTGAATACCCCCTGCTGCGTGGCAGAAACCGCATCGGGTATGGAGCCGTGCGCGGTCAGGATAATGACCGGCAGCCCGGCGTGACGCCGCTGAATTTCGCCAAACAGCGCCAGCCCGTCCATCTCATCCATACGCAGATCGCTGATGACCACATCCGCGGGCTCTTTCTGCAGCTGACGCAGCGCCTCAGCCCCGCTGGCGGCGGTAGCGACCTGAAAACCCTCACTGCTGAGACGCATCCCGAGCAGCCTGAGCAGGCCCGGGTCATCATCTACCAGCAGTAAACGGGCACGTGCACTCATGGCTGCTCCTCCCGGATTTCATCCCCGGCGTGCGGGCTGTCGCTGCTGTCCGGCGCTTTACGCGATGAAAGCTGGCGCTCTATGTCAGTCAGCCGCTCCAGTTTGCGCTGGGTTTCGTTCAGCGCCTGATGCAGCCGGGCCTGCTGATGGCGCAGGGCATCCAGTTCGCTATCGTGACTCTGCTGCAGCGCGCTGTAGCGGCTGCGCGCCTCGCTCAGCTCCAGCTGTGCAGCCTGGTTACTGCGCCACAGCTGGATCAGCGGACGCACCGTTGCGGGAAAGTCTGCGCTGTAGCTGTCGAGCGTGGCGATATACTGACGGCGCTCAACCGGCGTGACGTTACCGTTCGCCAGCAGAATGCCCTGCTTGAAGGCGCGCGCCCAGCTCTGCACCGGCCAGCGGCGGGCCTCTGCGCGGGCTTCAGCCGCCGAAAACCGTTCGCTGCAGTCAATCGCTCGCTGCCAGTAAAGCGGATTGTTTACCGCCGCTGCGGTTTCAGCAGGCCATACGTTCTGACAGGCGGTAGTAAGGTAGTCCGGCAGCCGGGTATCGGGTTCAGTGACGCTTATATGCTCACGCTGGGGCACCGGCACCGCATGCGGCTGGCAGGCGCTCACGCCGCTTAAAATAAGTACGCTCAGAAGAGCTTGTCTGATAAGGCGTTTCATGGTTCAGGCTTCCTGGCACCGGCGGGTAAAATAATGCGGAAACAGACATCTGCCTCTTTGTGACTGACCAGCTGCAGGTCTCCCTGCATGCGCCGCAGACAATCTTTTGCAATGCTCAGGCCCAGGCCGCTGCCTTTTACGGGCCCCTGCCGCTGCTGGCTGCCCTGATAGAAAGGTTCGAAGATCATCGCCTGCTCCTCTGGCGGAATCGGAGTACCGCTATTCGCCACATCAATCCACACCCGGTCGCCTTTTTGCCGGCTGTGCAGCCAGATGTTACCGGATTCACGACCATAGTTCACGGCGTTCGAGTAGAGGTTATCGATAACGCGCTCCAGCAGCGTCGCTTCCGCCAGACAGCGGGTGGCCTGCAGATCAACGTGCGTTTTTATTCGCCGGGCGCTGGCAGGCAGCGAATGCACGCGGGTGACAGCCGCCACGATCGCATCCAGCGCGACCGGCTCCGGAGTAAGCGGCATCTCGTTCAGCTTGCGGTTGTAATCCAGCAGCTGCTCAATCAGGCGCTGCAGATGGCGACTGCTGCTGTCGAGAATAGCGACGATCTCCTGCTGCTCTGCGTTGAGCGGCCCGGCAACGCCATCGGCCAGCAGCTCTGTGCCTTCGCGCAGGCTGGCGAGCGGCGTTTTCAGCTCGTGTGAAAGATGACGTAAAAATTCATGTCGCTGCGCCTCCAGCCAGCTCAGCCGTTCGCTAAGCCAGGCAATACGCTGTCCCAGCGAGCGCAGCTCACGCGGTCCGCGAAAGCTGACGTTATTTTCCAGCGACTGCCCTTCCCCCAGCCGGTTGATCATCCGCTCCACGCGCTTTACCGGCCCGATAATCATGCCGGTAAACAGCAGCACCAGCATCAGCGTAACCAGGAACAGGATCAGCGCCTGCCAGCCAAAGAACTGACCGCGTTCGGCGATATCGCGCTGCAGCTGCAGCCCGCGGGAAAACACCACGTCGCGCGTCGCCTGCACCATACGCGCGTTAGCGTCAGAAAAGCGCTCCAGCGCGGCGGCACCGGATGCTGAAGGATTACCGTTTTCGCAGGCGGCCGTGGCGAGCTGCGGCAGCGTACTGCGCAGCAGGGTAAACGTGGGCAGTTCCGGCAGGCTGGCCGCATGGCTGTTCAGCATCTGCCCGTAGCGCGTCCACTGGGTGGTATAGAGTCTGGCCAGCGCAGCATCACCGAGCACGCAATATTGACGATAGCTGCGCTCAAGCTCCAGGGCGGTGCGGGCCATCGCCTCGCTGCGCCGCACGTCGGTAAAGGTGTTGCGATTGGTGTCTGCCGCCTGATTACTGAGCGCAGAGAGGCTTTCCCACGCCTGCCACGCCAGCACCAGCAGCGGCAGCAGCACCAGTAAAAAGGCCATTAGAACCAGTTGTCGCAGGGATCGGGGAAACGGACGCCATCTCATACTGCCGCGCTCTCGTAAAAAGTGTGCTGCAGGCATGCTAGCTAACTCTGGCGCGCTTAGAAAGCCGGAAATGCAAACAGCAGACCCGAAGGTCTGCCGCTCAGAAAAGGTGGAGCCTAACTCAACGTTACGTCCGGTGCTTGATAACGCTGCAATGCAGACGATTATCGGTCAGGTGGACGGCAGGCTCCGTTTGGTGCGTCATTCAGGGTTCTGTGAGCTCTGCCGTAAATTACGGGGCAATCACAGACAGGCGAATGAGCCACGTCCTGATTATAGCAACTATCGTGCCACTTTTTAAAACTCTTTATTTATCAGAGTGACGCCATAGCCGCGCTGCGCCCGGCAGGTAGCCGTGAGCTGCTGACCGCATAAAAGTGTCTCTGCTTAGCGACGCATTTAGCCTGGATTTTTCCGATTAATATAAATCAAAGAGTTAAGTGTCTCCAGAAAGAGACAGTGCGGCAGGCAATTTGTCAGAATTGAGCGACAGTCGTCTGCGTCAGATAAAAAAACCGCCCTTTACTGCGGCGGCTTTTTTTTACTGCTTACAGGCACCTGCTATAAAACGCAGATCAGCCCAGCTGCTTACGCGCATTACGGAAAATGCGCATCCACGGGCTGTCTTCGCCCCACTCTGCCGGATGCCAGGAGTTGCTGACGGTACGGAAGACGCGCTCCGGATGCGGCATCATGATCGTAACGCGACCGCTTTCGTTGGTGACCGCCGTGATACCGTTTGGCGAGCCGTTCGGGTTAGCCGGATAGCTTTCGGTCACTTTACCGAAGTTATCCGTGAAGCGCAGTGCCACCAGGCCTTTTGCTTCCAGCGCCGCCAGATGGGCGCCGTCGCGCACTTCAACAAAGCCTTCACCGTGTGATACCGCAATCGGCATGCGTGAACCTGCCATCCCCTCCAGCAGCAGCGACGGACTGGCCGCCACTTCCACCAGGCTGAAACGCGCTTCAAAGCGCTCAGACTGATTGCGGACAAAACGCGGCCACAGCTCGCTGCCGGGGATCACTTCGCGCAGGTTTGACATCATCTGGCAGCCGTTGCAGACACCCAGCGCCAGCGTCTGCGGACGATGGAAGAAGTTTTCAAACTCGTCGCGCACGCGCCCGTTAAACAGAATCGATTTTGCCCAGCCTTCGCCGGCACCCAGTACGTCGCCGTAAGAGAAACCGCCGCACGCCACCAGCGCATGGAACTCCTCCAGGCCGCGACGTCCCGCCAGCAGATCGCTCATGTGTACATCCACGGCGGTAAAGCCGGCGCGATGGAACGCTGCTGCCATCTCAACGTGTGAGTTAACGCCCTGCTCACGCAGCACGGCGATGCGCGGGCGCACGCCGGTGGCGATCATCGGCGCAGCCACATCTTCTTCCGGCCGGAAGGTCAGCTGAGCGTTCAGACCCGGATCGCTGTCGTTTTGCTTCGCCTCATGCTCCTGATCGGCACAGGCCGGATTATCACGCAGGCGCTGCATCTGCCAGGTGGTTTCGGCCCACCAGGTACGCAGCGTCGTGCGGCTTTCGCTGTAGACCGGATGCTCGCCGGCGCGGATCACAAAGCGGTCGCCCGGCAGCGCCTTGCCAATCACATGCAGCGCGCTGCGCAGACCGTGGTCAGCAAATACCTTCTCTACCGCTGCCAGATCGGCCGCGTTGATCTGCAGCACCGCGCCCAGCTCTTCGGTGAACAGCGCCGCCAGCGCATCGCTGCCCAGCGCGGCGATATCCGCCTCGATACCGCAGTGGCCGGTAAAGGCCATCTCCGCCAGCGTCACCAGCAGCCCGCCGTCGGAACGGTCGTGGTAGGCCAGCAGCTTCTGTTCGCTGACCAGCGTCTGGATAGCGTTGAAGAAGCCTGCCAGCTGTGCGGCATCGCGCACGTCAGCCGGCTTATCGCCCAGCTGACGATAGACCTGCGACAGCGCGGTTGCGCCCAGCGTATTGGCACCGTTGCCGAGGTCCACCAGCAGCAGCAGGTTATCCTGCTCCGCCTGCAGCTGCGGCGTTGCGGTACGCCGGACATCTTCCACGCGCGCAAACGCGGTGATCACCAGCGAGAGCGGCGACGTCATTTCACGCTCTTCATTGCCCTGCTGCCAGCGGGTTTTCATCGACATTGAGTCTTTGCCGACCGGGATAGTGATCCCCAGCGCCGGGCAGAGTTCTTCGCCAACGGCTTTTACCGCTTCGTAAAGGCCGGCATCCTCACCCGGATGTCCGGCTGCTGCCATCCAGTTCGCAGAAAGCTTCACGCGCTTCAGTGAACCAATCGCGGTAGCGGCCAGGTTAGTGAGCGCTTCGCCTACCGCCAGACGCCCGGAGGCGGCAAAATCGAGCAGCGCGACCGGGGCGCGTTCGCCCAGGGCGAAAGCCTCGCCGTGATAGCTGTCGAGGCTGGCCGTGGTCACGGCGCAGTTTGCCACCGGGATCTGCCACGGTCCCACCATCTGATCGCGCGCCACCATGCCGGTCACGGAACGGTCGCCGATGGTGATAAGAAACGTTTTCTCAGCCACCGCAGGCAGATGCAGCACGCGGTTAACCGCATCCGCAACCGTGATGCCGTTACGCTGCAGCGCGTCGCCTTTTGCCTGCTGCCGCGTGACGTCGCGCGTCATTTTTGGCGTTTTGCCCAGCAGAACATCCAGCGGCATGTCGATAGGCTTGTTGTCAAAATGGCTGTCGCTCAGCGAGAGGTGCTGCTCTTCAGTCGCCTCGCCAATTACCGCGTAAGGGGCGCGCTCGCGCTGGCACAGCTCATCAAACAGCGCCAGCTTCTCTGGCGCAACGGCCAGCACATAGCGCTCCTGCGACTCGTTACACCACACTTCCAGCGGGCTCATGCCCGGCTCATCGCTAAGAATGTCACGCAGATTGAAGTTACCACCGCGCCCGCCATCGCTGACCAGCTCAGGCATGGCGTTAGAGAGACCGCCTGCGCCGACGTCGTGAATAAACAGAATCGGGTTGGCTTCGCCCAGCTGCCAGCAGCGGTCGATCACTTCCTGGCAGCGGCGCTCCATTTCCGGGTTGTCGCGCTGCACTGAGGCAAAATCGAGGTCGGCATCGGACTGACCGGAGGCCATGGATGAGGCCGCACCGCCGCCGAGGCCGATATTCATCGCCGGCCCGCCCAGCACAATCAGTTTGGCGCCCACGACGATCTCGCCTTTCTGCACGTGATCCGCACGAATATTGCCAATACCGCCTGCCAGCATGATCGGCTTATGGTAGCCGCGCAGTTCAACGCCGTTGTGGCTGTTAACCTGCTCTTCATAGGTGCGGAAGTAACCGTTCAGCGCCGGACGGCCAAATTCATTGTTAAACGCTGCGCCGCCCAGCGGGCCTTCGGTCATGATATCCAGTGCGGTAACAATACGATCCGGCTTGCCGAAATCCTCTTCCCACGGCTGCTCAAAGCCCGGAATGCGCAGATTGGAAACGGAAAAGCCGGTCAGACCCGCTTTCGGTTTGGCGCCACGCCCGGTTGCGCCTTCATCGCGGATTTCACCACCTGAACCGGTGGCGGCACCCGGCCAGGGAGAGATAGCGGTTGGATGGTTATGCGTCTCTACCTTCATCAGAATATGCGCGGCTTCCTGATGAAAAGCGTACTCGCCCTGCTGCGCATCAGCGTAGAAGCGGCCAACTTCCGAGCCTTCCATCACGGCAGCGTTATCTTTATAGGCTGACAGTACGTGATCGGGATGCTGCTCAAACGTATTTTTGATCATCTTAAACAGCGATTTGGGCTGTTTTTCGCCATCGATGATCCAGTCAGCGTTGAAAATTTTGTGGCGACAGTGCTCTGAGTTCGCCTGCGCGAACATATAGAGTTCAATGTCGTTGGGGTTGCGACCCAGACGGGTAAAGGCATCCAGCAGGTAATCTATTTCGTCATCCGCCAGCGCCAGGCCCAGCGTGCTATTCGCCTGCTCCAGCGCCTGACGTCCGGTTCCCAGCACGTCAACGCTCTGCAGCGGCTGCGGCGCGTGATGAGCAAACAGCTGCTCTGCCGTCTGCAGATCGCTGAATACGCACTCCATCATGCGATCGTGCAGCAGGCCAGCCAGCTGCTGCCACTGCGTTTCTGTCAGCTGCGGCGCCTGAACATAGAACGCCAGGCCGCGCTCCAGGCGCTTAACCTGCGGCAGATCGCAGTTGTGAGCAATGTCCGTGGCTTTCGATGACCAGGGAGAGATAGTGCCGGGACGCGGCGTAACCAGCAGCAGACGCCCTTGAGGCGCATGTTCAGCGAGAGAAGGGCCATATTTCAGCAGACGCTGCAGGCGGGCGTGTTCATCCGCGCTGAGCGGTGCGGCAACATCAGCAAAATGGACATACTCGGCGTAAATATCACTCACCGGCAGATGAGCGTTCTGAAAGCGGGTCAGCAGTTTGTTTACACGAAATGCTGACAGAGCGGGCGAACCACGCAGAATTTCCATCATTAAAGATCTCTCGTCTTCGAAGCGCCGGGCGACGCTTCATTGGGCGCAACAGGGAAAACGGGCGGTATTATAGAGAAAGCGCGCGGGTAACGAAACCGTTTGCGCAGAAAAACTGCCATACGGGATTTGCCTGAATTTTGCGCAAAACTTGCTATATGAGTTGCCCTGTTTCGCTTTGTTGCGCAAAATGCCCCTCGCTCTGGGAGTAAAAAACAATACCAATACTGCCTTTAAAGGACAGAGGCCTGTGAGCCATTAAGAGACAACCATTTGAAACGCCTAAAATTAAATTATCTGTTTATCGGTCTGATCACCGTGCTGCTGGCGCTGGCGCTGTGGCCGGCAATCCCCTGGTACGGGGGCGATCGGGACGCGCTGACAGCGATCAAATCACGCGGTGTGTTGCGCATCAGCACCGTCAATTCGCCACTGACCTATTACACCGTCAATCAGGCACCGGCTGGCATGGATTACGAGCTGGCAAAGCGCTTTGCAGACTACCTCGGCGTCAGGCTGGAAGTCACTGTGCGACCCAGCCTGGGCGATCTGTTTGACGATCTCGATGACGGAAAAGCCGATCTGCTCGCCGCCGGGCTTATCTATAACAGTGAGCGTCTGGCGCACTATCAGGCCGGTCCCAGCTACTATTCGGTGTCGCAGCAGCTGGTTTACCGTATCGATAAGCCGCGTCCGCGCACGCTGGGCGACCTGAAAGGCCGTCTGGTGGTGCAGTCCGGCTCAGCCTATCTCTCCACGCTGCGGGCAGAAAAAGCCAACAGCTATCCCGATCTCGACTGGGCTATCGCCACCGATCAGGGACAGAAAGCGCTGCTGGAGGCGGTGGCTGACGGCAAGCTTGACTACACGGTAGGCGACTCGGTGACCGTGGGCCTGCTGCAGCGTATTCATCCGCAGCTGGCGGTAGCCTTTGATATTACCGATGAAGAGCCAGTGACCTGGTATCTGCCGCGCAATGCTGACAGCAGCCTCAACGCGGCCATGCTCGATTTCTACAGCCAGATGGGTGAAGAAGGCACCATGGCGCGGCTGGAGGAGAAGTATCTCGGTCACGTTGGCACGTTTGATTATGTTGATACCCGCACCTTCCTGCGCGCAATTGACAATACGCTGCCGGATATCAAACCGCTGTTTGAGAAATATGCGGCGAGCATGGACTGGCGCCTGCTGGCGGCGATCTCCTATCAGGAGTCGCACTGGAATCCGCAGGCGACCTCGCCCACCGGCGTGCGCGGCATGATGATGCTGACGCGCAACACGGCGGATAGTCTTAACGTTGATGACCGGCTCGATCCGGAGCAGAGCATTCGCGGCGGCAGTGAGTATCTGCAGCGCATGATGGATAAAGTGCCGGCGAGCGTGCCTGATGACGAGCGCATCTGGTTTGCGCTGGCAGCTTACAATATGGGATATGCGCACATGCTCGACGTGCGCCGGCTGACGGCAAAACAGGGCGGTAACCCTGACAGCTGGGCGGATGTAAAACTGCGTCTGCCGATGCTCAGCCAGAAGCGCTACTATGCGCAAACCGCCTACGGCTATGCGCGCGGGCATGAAGCGTATAACTACGTGGAGAATATCCGCAAGTATCAGCTAAGTCTGGTGGGCTATCTGCAGGAGCAGGAGCGCCGCCTGGCGCAGCGTTCAGCGCTGGAAGCGGAGCTGGGCGCCGGCTATCCGGCGGTTGAGCCTAAAATTGCCATGAACTAATCTGCGCGCTGTGCCTGACGCAGCGCGCGCTTCTGCTCGCGTCGCATACGAAAAAAGTCGCTCAGCATGCCGGCGCACTCCTCCGCCAGCACGCCGCAGGCGATCTCAATCTGATGATTCATCCCCGGGTGCCCCAGCACATCCAGCAGCGAACCGGCCGCGCCGGTTTTAATATCTTTCGCGCCGTAGACCAGGCGGGTAATGCGGCTGTGAACCATGGCGCCGGCGCACATGACGCACGGCTCCAGCGTGACATAGAGCGTGGTATCCAGCAGGCGATAGTTATCCAGCACTTTGCCGCCCTGGCGCAGCGCCATGATCTCCGCGTGTGCGGTGGGATCGCACTGGCCAATCGGCCGGTTCCAGCCCTCGCCTATGACTTTATCTCCCTGCACCAGCACGGCTCCGACCGGCACCTCACCCTGCTCCCGGGCACGCTGCGCCAGCTGCAGCGCATAACGCATCCAGTATTCATCAGTTTGTGGCTTCACCGGGTAACTCCTGCAGAATCAAAAGGCGGCGCATTATAGACAAAAACGCCGCGCGATTCACTCCAGCTGCTGCAGTTCACCGCGCGGCGTTACGCGCCAGCGATGCTGGCAGAAAAACAGCAGCGGGTTATCCTGCTTGCTGTCGCTATAGCCGCTGTAGAGCTGCAGCGGCGTGCCAATCTGCTCTTCCAGCTGCGCAACCTTTTCGTGGCCCAGGCAGCGCATCGCCAGCACGCGTCCGCCGCGTCCTGGCCGCATCTGGCTGGCAATCAGTTTCACACGCGGCAGAAAAGCGGAGTCAAAATAGACCTGCTCCACCAGCGACTGTGGTGAGCCGGTAATCAGCCACACATCGGCATCGTTGCTCTGCAGGTAATCGGTCAGGCGCTGCTGCACCACCGGAAACGCCACTACCCGCTCGCGGAACCACTGCGCAAACTCCGCTTCACGCGCGCGCAGGCGCGTTTCGCTGTGCCCGAACGTGATTGCCCAGAGCAGCAGACTCATTGGCCAGCGCGCTGCCCGGCCCTTAATCAGCAGCCCGAGGCCAATAACCGGCAGCAGCGGAACCACCAGCAGCAGATTCAGCGGCTGCCGGCGCAGTAAAAAGCGCATAAAGGTGCCAAACATATCCTGCTGATGCAGCGTGCCATCCAGGTCGAAAAATACGACGCGACGTTGCGAGTCCTGTGTCAAACCCCTCTCCTTTTTTAAATCAGTTGCTGCTCTACAGTGTAGCCAGCAACCGCGCTTAGCGAAGCTGTGATTTTTAATTCCGCTAGCTACAAAGCCCACTGAATAGTTTATTCTTGGTGTCATGGAATATTGACTATTGCTGCGCATGCTGCGGAGACGTTAGCCGCGCCATGCTATAAAACCGGGAGTAAGGATCGACCATGAGTTCACTGCTGCGAATCCGTCAGCTCTATCCCCGGCTGGCGCTGAATGAGCGCCGGCTGGCCGACTTTTTACTGTCACAGCCCGATCGGGCGCGCCATCTCAGCTCGCAGAAGCTGGCTGAAGAGGCGGGCGTCAGCCAGTCGAGCGTGGTGAAATTTGCGCAGAAGCTGGGTTATAAAGGCTTTCCTGCACTGAAGCTGGCGCTGAGTGAATCGCTGGCGGATCGCGATGCGATCACCGTGCATAATCATATCCTCAGTGACGATCCGCTGAAGATCGTGGGAGAGAAGCTGCTGACGGAGAAGATCTCCGCGATCCGCGCCACGCTGGATATTAACAGCGAAGAGAAGCTGATGGAGACGCTGCATCTGCTGAAGAATGCCAACCGCATTCTGCTGGTGGGTATCGGGGCATCCGGTCTGGTGGCGAAAGATTTCTCCTGGAAACTGATGAAAATCGGTATTAACGCGGTGGCAGAGCAGGATATGCACGCCCTGCTCGCCAGCGTTCAGGCGATGGCGCCGGGCGATGTCCTGCTGGCCATCTCCTACACCGGCGAACGACGCGAAATCAATCTGGCGGCACAGGAAGCAGCCGCTATCGGCGCGGATGTGGTGGCCTTTACCGGTTTTACGCCAAATGCGCTGCAGCAGTGCGCGTCAATCTGCCTTTATACCGTTGCAGAGGAGCAGAGCACGCGCAGCGCGGCAATCTCCTCAACCAGCGCCCAGCTGGCCCTGACAGATTTGCTGTTTATGGCGCTGGTGCAGCACGATCCGGAGCGGGCATCGAGCCACATTCGCCACAGCGAAGCGCTGGTGAAAAAGCTGATATAAGCGTTAAACCAGCTTATAATGACCGCGTTTTTAATGAGGATTAACGGACGTGAAGAATGGCGTTACTGATTACGGCGAAATGTATTAACTGCGACATGTGTGAGCCGGAGTGTCCCAATCAGGCTATCGCGCTGGGTGAGGCGATATATGAAATCGATCCGGCGCGCTGCACCGAGTGCGTGGGGCATTATGAAACGCCAACCTGTCAGAGCGTCTGTCCTATCGACAATACGATTATCAGCGACCCGCAGCGCGCCGAAAGCCGCGACGCGCTGTGGGAGAAATTCGTACAGCTCTGGCCGCACTGAGCGCGTAACGCTCAGTCCTCGATGATCACCGTGGCACAGGCGTAGTGGCGCTCATCAGCCAGCGTCACGTGCACGCGCTGCACGCCAAGCCGTTCAGCAATGATGCTCGCCTGCTCAAAAAAGCGCAGACCCGGTTTTCCCAGCGCATCGTTGAACACCTCAAACTGATTAAACGCCAGTCCGCCGCGGATCCCGGTGCCAAAGGCTTTGGCCGCCGCCTCTTTCACGGCGAAGCGCTTGGCAAGGAAACGCACCGGCTGCTGATGCGCCTGATACTGCTGCCACTCCGCGTCACTCAGTACGCGGCGCGCCAGGCGATCGCCGGAACGTTCGATAACGCCAGCGATGCGCTCAATTTCCACGATATCGCTGCCGAGGCCGAGAATCGCCATCAGCGCCGCGCTTCCCGCATCAGCTGCTTCATTTCGCTTACCGCATCCGCCAGCCCGCTGAAGAGCGCGCGGCCGATAATGGCATGGCCGATATTCAGCTCATGCATCTCCGGCAGCGCCGCAATTGGCTGCACATTGTGATAAGTCAGTCCGTGGCCGGCATTGACCTTCAGCCCGAGAGAGGCGGCGTAGCGCGCTGCTTCGCGAATACGCATCAGCTCGGCATCACGCGCCTGCCCTTCCGGCGCTTCGGCGTATGCGCCGGTATGAATTTCGATATAAGGCGCGCCGCTGGCAACCGCTGCGTCAATCTGCCGGCGGTCGGCATCGATAAACAGTGACACCAGTATGCCCGCCTCTGACAGCTGCTGTACCGCTGCGCTGACGCTCGCCTGCTGGCCCGCCACGTCCAGGCCGCCCTCCGTGGTGACCTCCTGACGCTTCTCCGGCACCAGGCAGACAAAGTGCGGCCGGATGTCACAGGCGATAGCGCTCATCTCATCCGTGACCGCCATCTCCAGGTTCATTCGCGTCTGAATGGTATCGCGCAGGATACGCACATCGCGATCGGTGATATGCCGGCGGTCTTCACGCAGATGCACGGTAATACCATCAGCGCCCGCCTGCTCGGCCACGAAGGCAGCCTGTACCGGATCGGGATAGTGGGTGCCACGCGCGTTACGTACGGTAGCGATATGATCAATATTGACGCCTAACAGCAACTCAGCCATAACTACGCTTCTCTTTATTTAATGTCAGTGCAGTGTATCGCGACGATACGTTCAGGTGGTCTGACCGCCGCTACGCCTGCGGCGCATCGGGTTTCTTCTTTGGAATAAACTGGCGAAACAGCTCCTGACTCTTCAGCGGTTTGCCGCCGAGATAGGGCTTTAGCGCAATGCGCGTAAAGCGCTTGGCGGCCCGCAGGCTATCGGCATCGGGGAAACTGCGCGCTTCAATGGCGCGCAGCTGGTGACCGGTAAAGCTGCGCTGATTCAGCACCAGGCTGGCGATAAAGCCCTTCTCTTCGCGGTAGCTGTAGGTCATGGCGTCATCGATCGCCTCGCCGCTGCCGGCGCAGTGCAGAAAATCGACGCCGTAGCCGAGATGCCCGAGCAGCGCCAGCTCAAAACGGCGCAGCGCCGGTTCCGGCGAGGCGGTGCCGGCGGCCAGCTCCTGAATACAGTTCAGGTAATCGAAGAAGAGTTCAGAAAAGGGGATCTCCTGCTCCAGCACGCGCGACAGCAGTTCATTGACATAAAGACCGCAGTAGAGCGTGATGCCGCTGAGCGGCAGCGCCAGCGAAACCGCTTCGGCATTACGCAGCGTTTTGACTTCACCGCGTCCGCCCCAGCGGACCAGCAGCGGCGTAAAAGGCTGCAGGGTGCCTTTCAGCTGAGAGCGACGCGAGCGCGCGCCTTTAGCCAGGACGCGAACGCGGCCCTGACTTTCTGTAAAGAGATCGAGCAGCAGGCTGGTTTCGCTGTAGGGGCGACTATGCAGCACAAACGCGCGTTGCCAGCCTTCCATCAGTTACAGATCGTCTGTGTAGCCCAGGCTGCGCAGCGCACGTTCGTCGTCTGCCCAGCCCGATTTAACTTTCACCCAGAGCTCAAGGTGCACTTTGGCTTCAAACATCTCTTCCATGTCACGCCGCGCTTCAATGCCGATGGTTTTGATTTTCGAGCCTTTATTGCCAATTACCATTTTCTTCTGGCCTTCACGCTCTACCAGAATCAGGCCATTGATGTCGTAGCCGCCGCGCTCATTGGCCACAAACTGTTCGATCTCAACGGTCACAGAGTAAGGCAGTTCGGCACCGAGGAAACGCATCAGCTTTTCGCGGATGATCTCCGAAGCCATAAAGCGCTGTGAGCGGTCGGTGATGTAATCTTCCGGGAAGTGGTGCTCCGCCAGCGGCAGACGCTTACGGGCAATCGCTGCGATGGTATCGACGTTTTTGCCATTCTCAGCAGAGATCGGCACGATATCGAGGAAATTCATCTGCTGGCTCAGGAACTGCAGGTGCGGCAGCAGGATACTTTTATCCTGAATGTTATCCACCTTGTTCACCGCCAGAACCACCGGGACTTTGCCGTCGCGCAGCTTGTTGAGCACCATCTCATCATCCGGCGTCCAGCGCGTGCCTTCCACGACGAAAATTACCAGCTCCACGTCGCCAATTGAGCTGCTGGCAGCACGGTTCATCAGGCGGTTGATCGCCCGCTTCTCTTCCATATGCAGCCCGGGTGTATCCACGTAGATCGCCTGATAAGCGCCCTCGGTGTGGATGCCCATAATACGGTGGCGCGTGGTTTGCGGTTTGCGTGAGGTGATCGAGACCTTCTGCCCCAGCAGCTGGTTCAGTAAGGTTGATTTACCGACGTTGGGCCGGCCTACAATCGCGACAAAGCCGCAATAAGTTTCGTGTTCGCTCATTCGGGTCCTGACTTAGTCAGCGCCGGGATGGCGCTGTCGTAAAACAATTTATTCGAGTCCAAGCTTAATTAAAGCCTGTTCGGCGGCAGCCTGTTCCGCTTTGCGGCGGCTGGAGCCTACGCCCACGACCGGATCGGCCATGCCACTCACCTGACAGTGAATGGTGAACTCCTGGTCGTGCGCTTCGCCCCGCACCTGCACCACCAGATAGGAAGGCAGCGGCAGATGGCGACCCTGCAGATACTCCTGCAGGCGCGTTTTGGGATCTTTCTGTTTATCGCCCGGGCTTATCTGCTCCAGACGGTTCAGATACCAGTCGAGAATCAGCTTCTCAACGGTCTGGATATTACTGTCGAGGAAGATGCCGCCAATCAGCGCCTCTACCGTATCCGCAAGGATCGACTCACGACGGAAACCGCCGCTTTTCAGTTCGCCTGGTCCAAGACGCAGGCACTCGCCCAGTTCAAACTCACGCGCCATCTCAGCCAGCGTATTGCCGCGCACCAGCGTGGCGCGCATGCGGCTCATATCGCCTTCGTCCACGCGCGGGAAGCGGTGATAAAGCGCGTTGGCAATTACATAGCTGAGAATTGAATCGCCAAGAAATTCAAGCCGCTCGTTATGCTTGCTGCTGGCGCTGCGGTGTGTCAGGGCCTGCTGCAAAAGTTCCGGATGAGTAAAAGTGTAGCCCAGTTTGCGCTGCAGCTTAGTAATGAGAATGGGGTTCATGCGATTCCAGTTGTTCTGTGCGTCTGTAACTCTGCATACGAAACAGGGCTGATAGCAGCGCGTTCTGTTTCGTGTGCAGTGGCTTCCTGTCAGACAGGAAGCCACCCGTATTTAGTGAATGCCGCCGATACGGCTCAGGCGTACGCCTGTCGGCCACTCACCTTCCTGTTTTTCAAAGCTCATCCAGATAGCGACCGCTTTACCGACCAGATTCTTCTCAGGCACAAAGCCCCAGTAGCGGCTGTCGGCGCTGTTGTCACGGTTATCGCCCATCATGAAATATTGACCCTGCGGCACCACCCAGGTCGCCTGCGGCTGGCCCGGCTGCTGATAGTACATGTTCGCCTGGCTCTGCGCCTCATTCACCAGCAGAATATTGTGCGTCACATCGCCCAGCGTCTCTTTGCGCGTCCCGAGACGCAGGCCACCGCGCAGCGTTTCACCCTGCGGTTTCCGGAAGAAGCCGTTGCCGGTCTCGTTGCCGTCAAAGCCGCTGAACGTCTGGATAAAGTCGCTTGGCTCAATATTGGTATAGGTGACCGGCAGCGCCGTATCACATTTACCGTTACCGCAGCCAGGATTGATAGTCAGCGTTTTACTGAACGGATCAAACACCACTTTATCGCCCGGCAGACCAATCACGCGCTTGATGTAGTCAACGCTGGGATCTTTCGGATATTTAAACACGGCGACATCGCCGCGCTTTGGATGTCCGGTCGGGATCAGCGTGGTCTGCGTAATGGGATCTTTAATACCGTAGGCAAACTTCTCCACCAGAATAAAGTCGCCAATCAGCAGCGTTGGCATCATTGAACCGGAGGGGATCTGAAAGGGTTCAAAAATAAATGAACGTACAATCAGTACCACCGCCAGCACCGGGAATACCGATGCTGCCGTTTCAATCCAGCCTGGCTGCGCAGCCACTTTCGCCAGCGTTTTGCTGTCGAGCGAGTTACCCGCCTGCGCCTGTGCAGCGGCCTGTTTTGCCCGACGCTCAGGTGCCCACTTCACGCGATCGATACACCAGATGATGCCGGTCAGCAGCGTAGCGATAACCAGAATCAGGGCGAACATGTTAGCCATTGTGGTTCCTTATTTGCTGTCTTTACCGACATGCAGAATGGCGAGGAAAGCTTCCTGCGGCAGCTCAACGTTGCCGACCTGCTTCATGCGCTTCTTACCATCTTTCTGTTTCTGCAACAGTTTTTTCTTACGGCTGACGTCACCGCCGTAGCATTTTGCCAGAACGTTTTTGCGCAGCTGCTTCACGGTGGAACGCGCAATGATATGGTTGCCAATCGCCGCCTGAATCGCGATATCAAACTGCTGGCGCGGGATCAGATCTTTCATCTTCTCTACCAGCTCGCGACCGCGGTACTGCGAGTTATCGCGGTGGGTGATCAGCGCCAGGGCATCAACGCGCTCTGCGTTAATTAATACATCCACGCGCACCATGTCTGACGCCTGGAAACGCTTGAAGTTGTAGTCCAGCGACGCATAGCCGCGCGACGTCGATTTCAGACGGTCGAAGAAGTCGAGTACCACTTCAGCCATCGGGATATCGTAGGTGAGCGCGACCTGGTTACCGTGGTAAACCATATTAGTCTGCACGCCACGCTTCTCCACGCACAGGGTAATCACGTTACCCAGATACTCCTGTGGCAGCAGCATGTGACACTCTGCAATCGGCTCACGCAGCTCTTCAATATTGTTGAGCGGCGGCAGCTTGGCCGGGCTGTCGACATATACCACTGCGCCATCGGTGGTTTGCACTTCATACACAACCGTTGGCGCAGTGGTGATCAGATCGAGATCGTACTCGCGCTCCAGGCGCTCCTGAATGATCTCCATATGCAGCAGACCCAGGAAGCCGCAGCGGAAACCAAAACCCAGCGCGGTTGAACTCTCTGGCTCATAGAACAGAGAGGCGTCGTTCAGGCTCAGCTTGCCCAGCGCGTCGCGGAATGACTCATAGTCATCTGAACTCACCGGGAAAAGACCGGCATAAACCTGCGGTTTAACCTTTTTAAAGCCAGGCAGCGCTTTGTCTGCCGGGTTGCGCTGCAGCGTCAGCGTATCGCCCACCGGCGCACCCAGAATGTCTTTGATGGCGCACACCAGCCAGCCCACTTCCCCGCACTTCAGCTCGGTGCGGTCAACCTGTTTGGGTGTGAAGATACCCAGGCGGTCAGCGTTATATACCTGACCGGTACTCATGACTTTGACCTTCTCGCCCTTGCGCAGCGTCCCGTTTTTAATACGGATCAGGGAAACAACGCCAAGGTAGTTATCGAACCAGGAATCGATAATCAGCGCCTGCAGCGGGCCATCCGGATCGCCTTCCGGTGCCGGGATATCGCGCACCAGGCGCTCCAGCACATCCGGTACGCCGATGCCGGTTTTAGCCGAGCAGCGCACGGCATCTACGGCATCGATACCCACGATATCTTCAATCTCTTCGGCTACGCGCTCAGGATCGGCAGCGGGCAGGTCGATCTTATTCAGTACCGGTACCACTTCCAGATCCATTTCCATGGCGGTATAGCAGTTCGCCAGCGTCTGTGCTTCAACGCCCTGTCCTGCATCGACCACCAGCAGCGCCCCTTCACAGGCCGCCAGCGAGCGGGAAACTTCATACGAGAAGTCTACGTGGCCCGGGGTGTCGATAAAATTGAGCTGGTAAGTTTCACCGTCTGGCGCTGTGTAATCGAGCGTGACGCTCTGCGCTTTAATCGTAATACCGCGCTCGCGCTCCAGATCCATGGAATCAAGAACCTGCGCCGCCATCTCACGATCGCTCAGGCCACCACAAATCTGAATCAGACGATCGGAGAGCGTTGATTTGCCGTGGTCAATGTGAGCAATAATAGAGAAATTTCGTATGTGCTTCATTTATATGAATATCTTCACGTAGAGAATCAGTTGAAAACGTGAGCACAGACACATTCAGGCAAGCGATCTTTACCCGGAACCCTGTCGGCCTCATTAATGACGTCGCATATTACACTGTTAACGCCGCGCGTTAAAGAATGGAACCTGTGGGATTTGCAACAGAATTCAGCGGGTAAGCGGAAATGAAAAGGCCGCACAGCAGGCGGCCCAGGCGGCATCAGCTGACATCTTCAACCCGCAGCGCATCAGGCGGAAGCGCAACGCTGAGGATCACCGGCTGAAAGGCTTCGCCTCCGGCGTAGCGGGATGAGACGCCTTTGGCAATGATAAAGCCTCCCACGCCGCCAAGCAGCGCCCCGCAGGCGGCCGCAAGGTCGCTGTGAAACAGCATCTGGAATATACCAGCCACAGCAAACAGGCCAAACAGCGGCGTCATATAGACCAGCAGCGCTGAGCCGAGCAGGCTGCTTTCGCGAATGCCTAACTCAATGCGCTGACCCGGCTGTAGCGGCTCAGCGCTGGGAATGGTCATGACGTGGGCGTTCTTTGGCCCCAGCTTGTTGAGCGCATGGCTGCCGCAGCCTTTACGCGCTGAACAGCTGTTGCAGGAAGTTTTCGCTTCAGAATGCAGCGTGGCAATGCCATCCTGCCATGCCACCACGGTGGCCCACTCTCTCATCATTTTTTTGCCCCTGCATCAATAGCGCTGGCGATTCGTTTCGCGGTTGCAGGCGGTAATTCGCCCACCACGGTGATCTCCTGATTATCGCGCACAACGGTCTGCACCGTACGACGTCCCGTGCGCAATTGCTGAGGCACGCTATTTTTATCGGCAGGCGCTATGTTGATGGCAAAACTAAACAGCCCGTCGCTGTAGAGACGCGATTCAACGGTTTTGTTCATAGCGGGTATCGCGCGACGGCTTTGCGAAATCAGCTTCATGCCCGCCGGTATCCAGCCAGGCTGCCAGCTGAGTTCCACTTTGTCGCCCGCCGGCAGTGAGAGCGACGGCGGCAGATTGGCTTTCTCAAGCCCCTGCATCAGATTGCGCACGCCCTCATCGACGGCAAAGCTGATAACGCGGAACTGCTCCAGCGTTTCACCATCGCGATCCAGCAAATCGATTCGCAGCGGCAGTTTGGTATCCACGTCCAGCCAGACTACATAGCTGTAGCGGGTACCGTCACGGGAGACGATACGCACAACTTCGCACATCTGGTCAGCCATACGCGACCGCCCTACCGGTACAAAGTCATACGCCTGACCGAGTCGGGAAAAATCAGCAAACATCAGCGAGGGCAGCGCGTCAATAATATGGTTGCCCGGCAGTGAAAACGGATCCAGCCCGGGTTCAAAATAGCTGATGTCGTTACCGCGCTGGATCACTTCACGGCGCGGACCATCCATCTGCAGCAGCTGCGCAAAGACGCGCTTATCCACCACGGCGTGACGATAGCGCAGAGACTCAATGCCCAGTCGTGAGACATTAATATACGCAAATTCATAATTGAGATTTTGAGTCGCCTGCTCCATCTGCTGTAACAACGCCCCGGAAGACGACGTCTGTGCCGGGGCGGTTGATGTCCAGAGCAGGCTGCCGGCCATAAGGCTAACGGCGCACCAGAGCTGCTTCATTACTGCTGTTGAGTTCCTAACGACTGCGTTCCGGGAACGATGGCCTGCGCCTGCTGCGGTACGCTGTTTTCAAACTGTACCTGATCGGCATGCAGACGGCGCTGCAGTTCATAATCCTGCAGCATGGCGTTAACGCGACGCCGCTGATCCTGAACCTGCTGATTTGAACTGTTGGTCTCAAAGGCATCAGACGGTACGCCCAGGCTTACCGGTGATGCTTTACCCATCATCGGCAGCGTATTAAACGCCGGAGCATCTGAGGATTCTGCTGCCCCACCGGCAGAAGAGCCGTTGTAATGCTGCACGCCAACAATGACCGCCAGTGATACGCAGGCGGCTACGCCAATTTGCGTGACTGATGCCACCCAGCTGCCACCGCGACGCCAGAACGGCATTTTTTGCCAGCGTGCCGGTTCCGGCTGCGCTTCAGGGATCAGCGGTGTTGCCGCAGGGCGCAGCGGTTCATTTTCGATGGCTGCGGCCACGCGGGCGGAGATATCAAAATGCAGCACTTCGCCTACATCCCCGCGAAGGGTGTCGCGAATAAGATGGTAGCTCTCCCAGCTTTTCTGAAGTTCGACATCCTTTGACAACGAGGACAACAGCTCGCTGTCTAACGTTTCACCATCCATTAAAGCGGAAAGTTTTTCTTTCTGCATGCCTTGGTACCCTTTCAGTAGCCGCTATCACTAACGTTGGATAAGCGGTTGAACTTTGTTATCAATGGCTTCCCGGGCACGAAATATGCGCGATCGGACAGTACCAACCGGGCAATCCATAATGGCAGCGATCTCTTCATAGCTCAGACCATCCAGCTCCCGGAGCGTGATAGCCATACGGAGATCTTCAGGAAGTGACTCAATTGTCCGAAAAACAATTTGTTTCAGTTCGTCAGACAACATTAAGTTCTCAGGGTTCGATATTTCTTTTAACGCGCCCGCACTTTCGAAGTTTTCTGCATCAATTGCATCTACGTCGCTGGAAGGCGGACGACGGCCCTGAGCCACCAGATAATTTTTTGCCGTGTTTACCGCGATGCGGTAAAGCCACGTGTAAAAAGCGCTATCCCCGCGGAACGACTCCAGCGCGCGATAGGCTTTGATAAATGATTCCTGTACCACATCGGGCACGTCACCCGAAGGGACATAGCGTGAAACCAGGCTCGCCACTTTATGCTGGTATCGGACTACCAGTAAGTTAAAGGACTTTTGATCTCCTTTCTGAACCCGCTCAACGAGAACCTGATCCGTTAACTGCTCGCTCATCCGAGGTAATGTCTCCCCAAAACTCTTTTATGCGTAAGTGGACTGCCAGCACATCTCATACCCGTGAGCAAGCATGCGCTTTGAGTTCTGTTCTGGCCTGAAGTTCACTACGACCTGTTTTTTCGTCGCGGCATTGCAACCCGTTATGACGTAGCGGCTGACCCGCTTTCAATGGCTTATGCAGTGCCGATCGGTGCTGGCAGAGTAGCGTAAGGCGATCTCTTTTTCATCTTTATTACTCTTCTTTTCAGCATAGCTGACGGCAGCGCGCAAAATTCGCTAAGTTGCAACACGATGCAGCAGGGATCCTGCGATCGTAACGGCAGATCGCGTCGGCGATTGCCGCGCTGTGCCGGAAAATAATCAGCGAAAAAGATAGAAGTCTGTTACCAGGCTCAGCCAGTCAGCGGAGTAGCTTTTGTCTTCATTACGGATCGCCAGCCGCTCCTGTATCAGCTCACCGGCAGAAGGTGAAAAGCCCAGTACCAGCCGGTTAGGCGGCCGATGTGCATAAGGCGCGACGTCGTAGCGCAGCCGCAGATGCCAGCCATCGGCGCGGGCGAGCTGCACCAGCGCCTCGCCGCTATCCACCGGCAGCACCACGCAAAACAGCCCCTCTTCTTCGATAAGCTGTGCCGCGCACTGCAGCAGTGTGGCATGATCGAGCGTAGCAGTACTGCGTGCCGCGTCTCGCGCGACGCTGGATGAGGCCATGCCGGGCACAAAAAAAGGCGGATTGCTGACGATCAGCGAGTAGCGCTTTTCGCACTGTTTACTCCAGTTAAGGATATCGGCCTGGTGCACGCTGATACGGACGCCCCACGGCGACGCCTGCACATTCTCCTGCGCCTGCGCGGCGGCTTCGCTATCAAGCTCGACCGCATCCAGCGTAACCTGTTGCGGCGTGCGCTGCGCCAGCATCAGGGCGATAAGCCCGCTGCCGCAGCCAATATCCAGAATACGCCGTGCCCCGGCCACCGGCGCCCACGCCCCCAGCAGCACGCCATCCGTGCCAACCTTCATTGCACAGCGATCGTGTGCGACAAAAAATTGTTTAAACGTAAACCCATCTTTTCTTAATGTCGCCCGTGCTGGCGGCTGGTACTGAGACATGCTTTCGGCCATTGAATTGTTATCTGGCGAGAGTGTAACGTGGTCGCACAATGAATTCATCTGCGCCTGATGAACACAAACAGATGAAGATTGCGGCCGATCTGTCTATAATCAGCGCCCCAAACTGAGGTAGAACATGACAGTAACCACATTCTCCGAACTCGAACTCGACGAAAGCCTGCTGGATGCCCTGCAGGAAAAAGGCTTCACGCGCCCGACGGCCATTCAGGCTGAAGCCATTCCTGCCGCGCTGGAAGGCCGTGACGTGTTAGGTTCGGCACCCACCGGAACGGGGAAAACCGCCGCCTATCTGCTGCCCGCATTACAGCATCTGCTGGACTTCCCGCGTAAGAAGTCGGGTCCGCCGCGTATCCTGATCCTCACCCCTACCCGCGAACTGGCGATGCAGGTGGCCGATCAGGCGCGTGAGCTGGCGAAGCATACCCATCTGGATATCGCCACCATCACCGGCGGCGTTGCCTATATGAACCACGCTGAAGTCTTCAGCGAAAATCAGGATATTGTGGTGGCGACCACCGGCCGCCTGCTGCAGTACATCAAAGAAGAGAACTTTGACTGCCGCGCGGTAGAAACACTGATTCTCGATGAGGCGGACCGCATGGTCGATATGGGCTTTGCCCAGGATATCGAGACCATCGCCGGTGAGACGCGCTGGCGCAAACAGACGCTGCTCTTCTCCGCCACGCTGGAAGGCGAGCACATCAAAGATTTTGCTGAACGCCTGCTCAACGATCCGGTCGCGATTGAAGCCGACCCGAGCAAAAGCGAACGCAAACGCATTCAGCAGTGGTACTACCGTGCTGATAACCTTGAGCACAAGACCAAACTGCTGGTGCACCTGTTAAAGCAGCCGGAAGTGAAGCGTGCGATTGTGTTTGTGCGCAAGCGTGAACGTCTGCACGAGCTGGTGACCTGGATGCATGAAGCGGGCCTGCGCAGCAGCTACCTCGAAGGGGAGATGGTACAGGCGAACCGTAATGAAGCGATTAAACGCATCAACGATGGTCGCGTCAATGTGCTGGTTGCCACTGACGTTGCGGCGCGCGGTATCGATATTGATGACGTGACTCACGTGATCAACTTTGACCTGCCGCGTACGGCAGATACCTATCTGCACCGCATTGGCCGTACCGGCCGCGCCGGACGCAAAGGGATCGCTATCTCGCTGGTTGAGGCGCACGATCACGTTCTGCTGGGTAAAATCAGCCGCTACGTTAATGAGCCGCTGAAATCGCGCGTGATTGATGAGCTGCGCCCTGAGTCGCGTGCGCCGAGTGCTAAAGTCACCGGAAAGCCGTCGAAAAAGGCGCTTGCCAAACGCAAAGAGAAGAAAGAGAAAGAAGACGAAAAGCCGCGCGTGAAAAAACGCCATCGTGACACCAAAAACGTGGGTAAACGCCGCAAGCCAAGCGGATCAACCACGCCGGAGTCAGGTGCGGAATAAAACGTCACTGCAGTAAAAAAAGCGCCTGAACCGGCGCTTTTTTTTTACATTCAGCTGGCCTTAAGGGCCACTGACAGGCGGGTCAGCGCGAACGCCGGTAAATGTCGCATTTTAATCAACGCATGCGTTCCGGACCGCTTCCGCACTGGCCTGCAGCATGAGCAACTTTTCATCGCTGCTTCAGTTACAGGCTCTCTGTAAAGGTACGGGTGATCACATCGCGCTGCTGCTCTGGCGTCAGGGCATTAAACCGTACGGCATAACCGGATACGCGAATGGTCAGCTGTGGATACTTTTCGGGATGCTTAACCGCATCTTCCAGCGTTTCCCGCTGCAGTACATTGACGTTAAGATGTTGTCCGCCCTCAATGCGCACCTGCGGTTTCTGCTCCAGGGGCACTTCACGGTATGCCATCTCGCCCAGCTCGCTCAGGGCAACCACCTGATCCTCCTCATAGAGGCCTCTGGCGCACAGACAGCGCGCCTGTCCCGCCTCTTCATCCAGCAGCCAGAATGAGTTCAGCAGTAGCGGGTTATGGGTTTGGGTAATTTGAATGCCGGTAATCATAGCGATCTCCAGAAAGGGGCGTTCTGTCTCTGAACGCCGTTGACAGATAGACAGGCTGGTATATCACCGGGACGCCGCCGGTGCCTTGACCTGCATCAAGCTGAAACGGCGGGGTTAATCCTTCTGCTCCCGCGCTGAAGCAGCTAAGCTAAGGAAAACTATCGTCAGGAGTTAACCATGAGTGACAAGCTGACCTGGCACGATGTGCTGGCAGATGAAAAAGAGAAGCCCTATTTCAAAGAGACGCTGCAGGCGGTTGCGCAGCAGCGGGCGGCGGGCGTGACCGTTTATCCGCCACAGAAAGATGTGTTTAACGCGTTTAAACTGACCGAACTGGGCGATATCAAAGTGGTGATCCTTGGTCAGGACCCTTATCACGGGCCGAATCAGGCTCACGGCCTGGCATTTTCAGTGCTGCCCGGCGTAGCCATCCCGCCCTCTCTGCTTAACATGTACAAAGAGCTGGAACAGGATATTGAGGGTTTTCAGCGGCCGCAGCACGGTTTTCTGGAGAGCTGGGCCACCCAGGGGGTAATGCTGCTGAATACGGTACTGACCGTTGAGGCGGGCAAAGCACACTCGCACGCGCGGCTTGGCTGGGAGACGTTTACTGACCGGGTGATCGATGCCATCAATACGCACCGTGAGGGCGTGGTTTTTCTGCTGTGGGGATCGCACGCGCAGAAGAAAGGCAGCATCATTGATGCGCAGCGTCATCATGTGCTGAAAGCTCCCCATCCTTCTCCGCTCTCAGCGCATCGCGGCTTTTTTGGCTGCCGGCACTTCTCGCAGACCAACGCACTGCTCAGCCAGGCGGGAGAAACGCCGATCGACTGGACGCCAGTCCTCCCCTGAAACAACAACGGCCGCGTCAGGCGGCCGTTGTGATGCACTACTCTGCTCAGGCTTTGGCTTTAGAGACCGCCACCATGGCCGGACGCAGCAGGCGACCATTCAGGGTATAGCCACGCTGCATTACCATCAGTACATGGTTCGGCTCAACCTCATCCGATTCCATCATCGACATCGCCTGATGCAGATCCGGGTTAAACGGCACGTGGGTGTCGCCCACCACTTCAACGCCAAACTTGCGCACCGCGCCCAGCAGGGATTTCAGCGTCAGCTCGATGCCTTCAATCATTGAGGCGAGCCCGGTGTTCTCTTTATCAGCCACTTCCAGCGCGCGTTCCAGGCTATCAATCACTGGCAGCAGCTCGTTTGCAAATTTTTCCAGCGCAAATTTATGCGCTTTTTCGACATCCATTTCTGCACGGCGACGGATGTTTTCAATTTCCGCCTGCGCACGCAGCTGCGCTTCGCGCACGCCGCCCTGCGCCTGGGTCAGCTCCGCTTCCAGTTGCGCAATGCGCTCATCACGCGGATCCACCTCAGTTGCTGTCTCCGCGTCCGCCGGCTGTTGATCCTGTTGAATTTCGTCTGAGACTTGCTCGTTTGGGGTGTTCTGTTCTTTACTACTCATGAATTTCTCCGCGTTTTGCACATTCATTTCGCTGGTTGGCTTATTATGGGGATCAGTTTGACGGTTTCAAGTGAACCCATCACATTGCCAGGCCGTTTTGGCTTATGAGGAATACCCGCCACATGAACACACACTTTAGCTGCATCGGAATCGTGGGTCATCCGCGCCATCCTACCGCGTTAACCACCCATGAGATGCTCTGGCGCTGGCTGACCGATAAGGGATATGAGGTGATTGTCGAACAGCAGATTGCGCGCGAGCTGAGCTTAACCGATGTAAAGACCGGCACGCTGGCGGAAATAGGCCAGCAGGCCGATCTGGCCGTGGTGGTTGGCGGCGATGGCAATATGCTGGGCGCGGCCAGGGTGCTGGCACGCTATGACATTAAAGTGATTGGCATCAACCGTGGCAATCTGGGCTTCCTGACCGACCTCGATCCGGATAACGCGCAGCAGCAGCTGGATGATGTTCTTCAGGGCGACTACTTTGTGGAGAGTCGCTTTCTGCTTGAGGCGCAGGTCTGCCGCGATACCTGCTCACCGCGCATTGGCAGCGCCATCAATGAAGTGGTGCTCCATCCTGGCAAAGTGGCGCATATGATTGAGTTTGAGGTCTATATTGACGAAGTGTTCGCCTTTTCGCAGCGTTCAGATGGCCTGATTATCTCCACCCCTACCGGCTCCACCGCCTACTCTCTCTCCGCAGGCGGACCTATTCTTACCCCTTCGCTTGATGCGATTGTGCTGGTGCCGATGTTCCCGCACACGCTGTCGTCGCGCCCGCTGGTTATCAACAGCAACAGTACGATTCGCCTGCGTTTCTCCTCGCTGCGCAGCGATCTGGAGATCAGCTGTGACAGCCAGATTGCCCTGCCGATTCAGGAGGGTGAAGATGTGCTGATCCGGCGCAGCAGCAGCCACCTTAATCTTATTCATCCTAAAAACTATAACTACTTCAACACATTAAGCTCAAAACTCGGCTGGTCGAAAAAATTGTTCTAGAAATCAGTGCTGGCTACTTTACTGGTTAAAAAACCAGTTTATACTGTACGAAAAACCATATCTGTTTTTCTATACAGGTGATTGTATGCTGGCACAACTGACCATCAGTAACTTCGCAATCGTTCGTGAGCTCGAGATCGACTTTCATCGCGGTATGACAGCGATCACCGGTGAGACCGGCGCAGGTAAATCTATTGCCATTGATGCGCTGGGCCTCTGCCTTGGCGGACGGGCGGAAGCGGATATGGTGCGTCAGGGCGCAAGCCGGGCTGATATCTGTGCCCGCTTTCAGCTGAAATTATCGCCGTCAGCGCAGCGCTGGCTGGTTGATAATCAGCTGGATGACGGTAATGAGTGCCTGCTGCGTCGCGTTATCAGCGCGGATGGTCGCTCGCGCGGCTTCATCAACGGCACGGCCGTACCGCTCTCACAGCTGCGCGAACTGGGCCAGCTGCTGATTCAGATCCACGGTCAGCACGCGCATCAGCTGCTGCTGAAAACCGATCATCAGAAGCATCTTCTCGATGCTTACGCGGCGCATGACGGGCTGCTGACGGAGATGCGTCAGCACTACCAGCGCTGGCATCACAGCTGCCGTGTGCTGGCGCAGCATCAGCAGCAGTCGCAGGAGCGTGAAGCGCGCCGCGAGCTGCTGCAGTATCAGCTGAAAGAGCTGAACGAGTTTGCTCCGCAGGCGGGTGAATATGAGCAGATTGATGAAGAGTACAAGCGTCTCGCTAACAGCGGACAGCTGCTCTCTACCAGTCAGCAGGCGCTGCATATCCTAGCCGACGGTGAAGATACCAACCTGCAGAGCCTGCTCTACAGCGCCCGCAACATGCTCAGCGAGCTGGTCTCGCTGGATGATAAAGTCAGCGGCGTATTTAACCTGCTGGAAGAAGCGGCGATTCAGCTGAGCGAAGCCAGCGACGAACTGCGTCACTACTGCGAACGTCTCGATCTTGACCCCAATCGCCTTTACGAGCTGGAGCAGCGGCTGTCGCGGCAGATTGCGCTGGCGCGCAAGCATCACGTTGCCCCTGAAGCGCTGCCGGCCCTGCATCAGCAGCTGCTGGAAGAAGCGGAGCTGCTGTCGCAGCAGGAGAGCGATCAGGAGAGCCTGCAGCACGACGTAGTGATGCATCACAAAGCCGCTATTACCTGCGCTGAAACGCTGCATCATCAGCGTGAAAAGTCTGCTCAGGAGCTGTGCGATCTCATTACGCAAAGCATGCGTACTCTGGCGATGCCGCACGGGCAGTTTGCGATTGTGCTGGAGTTCAATCCCGATCAGCTGACGGCCGAAGGTGCCAGCCGCATCGATTTCCGGGTGACAACCAACCCCGGCCAGCCGCTGCAGCCGCTGGGTAAAGTCGCCTCTGGCGGTGAGCTGTCGCGTATCGCGCTCGCTATTCAGGTGATCACCGCGCAGAAGATGGAAACCCCGGCCATGATTTTCGACGAAGTGGATGTCGGTATCAGCGGGCCTACTGCTGCTGTTGTAGGCAAGATGCTGCGTCAGCTGGGTGAGTCGACGCAGGTTATGTGTGTAACGCACCTGCCGCAGGTCGCAGGCTGCGGTCATCAGCACTTCTTTGTCAGCAAAGAGACCGACGGCGCGATGACGGAAACGCATATGCAGCCGCTGGATAAGCGGTCACGCCTGCAGGAGCTGGCACGTCTGCTGGGCGGCAGTGAAGTCACGCGTAATACGCTGGCGAACGCCAAAGAACTTTTAGCAGCCTGATACCGCACTTTTTTCCGGCCTGATGGTCATATGCATGCTCTGTAGAGGTTCCCAACCGGGAAAAGGTCTATTATCATCGGCAGTGATATCGCCATAATAAAAGCCTGCCGCGTGCAGAGTTCAGAATGTAATGGCAACAAAACTGCCTGCTGAAAGGCGTTTGGCCCGAAAAAAGGAATGTACAGATGCGCTTTAAGACGCTGACTGCTGCGGCAGTGGTAATGTTGATGACAACCGCCGGATGTTCCACGCTGGAGCGCGTTGTCTATCGTCCGGATATCAATCAGGGGAATTACCTGGCCGCCAACGATGTCGCCAAGATCCACACCGGCATGACGCAGCAGCAGGTAGCCTATACGCTGGGCACCCCGATGATGCACGATCCCTTTGGCAGCAACGTCTGGTATTACATTTTCCGCCAGGAGCCTGGTCACGAGCGCGTGAAGCAGCAGACGCTGACGCTGACGTTTGATCGCAGCGGTGTCCTGACGAATATTGATAACAAGCCGCGGCTCGCGGGTCAGAAAAACAGTTAAGCTGATGACAGCAAAAAAGGCGCCCGGGGCGCCTTTTTTAATGCTCAACGTCAGCTACTTTTTCGTGGCAGCACGCTCAGCACGCTGGCGGCGCAGCTCTTTCGGATCGGCAATCAGTGGCCGGTAGATCTCAACCCGATCGCCCTCTTCAACCGTGTCACCAAGCTTAACCGGCCGGCTGAAGATCCCGGTTTTATTCTGCGCCAGATCGATATCGCGGCGCAGCTGCAGCAGGCCCGATGCCTCTATCGCCTGCTCTACCGTGGCGCCCTGCTCCAGCGTAACCTCACGCAGATACTGCTTATCCGGAAGCGCATAAACCACCTCCACGCGGATCTTAGTCACGATAGACCTCTTTGGCACGCTGGGTAAACGCCTGCACCATGCTGTTTGCCAGCTCTTTAAACACGCGCCCGAATGCCATCTCAACCAGCATATTGGTGAACTCAAAGTCGAGGCTCAGCTCAACCTTGCAGGCGTCATCACCCAGCGAGATAAATTTCCAGCCGCCGGTGAGCTTACGGAACGGGCCATCAACCAGCTGCATATGAATGCTCTGGTTGTCAGTCAGCGTATTGCGCGTGGTGAAGGTTTTACTGATGCCCGCTTTTGAGACATCGACCGCAGCGGTCATCTGATGACCGCTGTTATCCAGCACGCGACTGCCGGTGCAGCCAGGAAGAAATTCAGGATAGGCATCCACGTCATTCACAAGCTGGTACATCTGTGCAGCGCTATAGGGGACCAGCGCTGAGCGGCTAATCTGAGCCATAAGGGTTCCTGTTGGTCACAAAACCATTGAATTGTACCATTTTAGGCCATTAAACAAAAATTCATGCTTTTGCCAGCTGTGCTAAAATAGGATGTTTTTTACCGCCCCGCAGGACATGGGGATGCGCCCACAAACTGAGTAATGTAGACTACGCCGCACTATGACAAAGAAAAAAGCTCACAAACCCGGTTCAGCCACCATTGCCCTCAACAAACGCGCGCGCCACGAATACTTCGTCGAAGAGGAGTTCGAAGCGGGTCTGTCGTTACAGGGATGGGAAGTTAAAGCACTGCGCGCCGGTAAAGCCAATATCAGCGAAAGCTATATCATGCTGCGCGACGGCGAAGCGTTTCTGTTCGGCGCCACGTTCCAGCCGCTGATCGGTGCTTCAACGCACGTGGTATGCGACCCTACGCGCACCCGCAAACTGCTGCTGAAAGAGCGCGAGCTCGCTTCACTGTTTGGCAGCGTTAACCGCGACGGTTATACCATCATACCGCTTTCGCTCTACTGGAAGAACGCCTGGGCCAAGCTCAAAATCGGCGTCGCACGCGGTAAGAAAGAGCACGATAAGCGCTCTGATATCAAAGATCGCGAGTGGAAGATGGATAAAGCACGAATTATGAAGAGCGCCAGCCGTTAAGCACTGGATTCTTTTATAGATTTGCGCTACAGTTTTAGAACTTGGGGCTGATTCTGGATTCGACGGGATTCGCGAAACCCAAGGTGCATGCCGAGGGGCGGTTTGCCTCGTAAAAAGCCGCAAAAAAATAGTCGCAAATAACGACGAATACGCAGTAGCAGCTTAATAACCTGCTTGCAGCCCTCTCTCCCTAGCCTCCGCTCTTAGGACGGGGATCAAGAGAGGTCAAACCCAAAAGAGATCGCGTGGATGCCCTGCCTGGGGTTGAAGCGTTAAAACTAATCAGGCTAGTCTGTCAGTGGCGTGTCTGTCCGCAGCTGCCAGGCGAATGTAAAGACCGACTAAGCATGTAGTACCGACGGTGTAGTAATTTCGGACGCGGGTTCAACTCCCGCCAGCTCCACCAAAATTCTCCATCGGTGATTACCAGAGTCATCCGATGAAGTCCTAAGAGCCCGCACGGCGCAAGCCCTGCGGGCTCTTTTGTGTTTGTAGTCTGCCAATTGAGTGTGTCTGGATTGAGTGATTACAGCTACGCGTTTTATTGTGGGTTAAACGCGTGGACGGATCGCACTCATGGAACAGATAAGACGCCCCTGCTCTCTGGCTGGAATAACACCATACTCGCCACGCCAGACTAATGGCAGGAACGCGTCGTCAGTTCTCGCTGATTATTCTGCCCGCTCAGTAGAGGCGACGGCGCAGGCATCAAGGCGATTACCGCCGGAGATGCGGTGTCCGTTGACCCTAAGTACCGCGATGCCTACTCAACCCACATTCCGGCGGCGATTCTGGCTGTGAACAACAACCTAATGCGCTTCACCGACCACAGCGGGGGCGTGTCTCACTGCCGGGTGATACTGCACTCTCCGGAAATTATCCCAGCAGACGAGCACGACCCGCAGCTGAAGGAAAAATCAGCGGTGAGCTGGCCGTTATAGTGCGCCAGCTGATGCAGCAGTTCAGCCCGCCGCAGTAGGCCCGGTCGTTGCTTCAGTCGCAGCACAACTCCGCCGAGGCGATGCGCATCAAGCGCGATGCGAATCCGATGGTGGATTTCTGCGGCTACCTGTTTACGACGCCCGAGCCAAACGCACTCTATATGGGTAACGCCAGCATCAGGTCGCTTCAGCCCAGGCGTTACCTTTACCATGCCTATCTGGCCTACATGGAGGCCAACGGCTACAAGAATCCGCTCAGCATGAAGATGTTCGGCCTGTCGCTGGAGAGCATCATGCGGGAATAAGGACAGCAGTATATGAAGCGGCGCACAAAGTTGGGGATGCAAACCAACCTCGATCTCACGGAGGAAAGCAGCAGCAACTGGCAGCCGAAATGTGATGTTCCCACCGCAATGTGACTAACCAGAACCGGCGAAAGCCGGTTTTTTTACCCAATATCTCTAGCATTGAGCTGGGTTTCATCCTCAAGAGAAAACAAAACATAACTTAATGATATTTAAGAAAATATTGCGAATCCTATTGAAAGCTACAATTCAGTCCCATCTGAATCTGTTGACTTTCAATTGCTTATATATTTTATTTATGAGGTTAACAAAAGGTAAATGGAGGAATTATGAATTTAATAGGCTCTTTTGATGAGAAACTTGTTGGTAAAATTCTTGACCCAATTCATGGGACGATTCGAATTACTGAAATTGAAAAAAAAATAATAAACCACCCTCTTTTTCAACGTTTACGAAATGTTAGACAGAACACTTTGCTTTATAAAGTATTTCCATCAGCAGTTCATTCAAGATTTGAGCACTCATTAGGAGTTATGCATTTATCATATGAATTATTAAAAAACCTAGCACTTAATGTTGAGCGATACAACAATAAGACATATGAAGAGGGCGCAATCTATAGTAAAATAAAAACATTACCTGAAAATCATATTGTAAACTTAAGGATTGCTGCTTTATTACATGATATAGGTCACGGCCCCCTAGCTCATCTATTTGATAAGTTCGCCATTAAGAAAAAGGATTTTCTTCATCATATTGAAGGCGAAAAAAACAAAGAAACCTATCTAAAAATTGCAGAGTTATGTAAAGGTGAAAGATTAGATCATGAATTAATTTCATGCATATTTGCAATAGAAATATTGAATGATGTAAAATTGAAAAAAGAAGATATTGATTGTGTAATTAAGTTAATTGAAAGTAAGTATAAGCATGCATACCCTGAAGTGGATGGTGTTAATGTTCACAATTTATTGACGTCCATCATATCATCTTGCCCTATCGATGCTGACAGAATGGATTATTTACTCAGAGACAGTTTTTTCTCAGGGGTCAAATATGGCATTTATGATTACAGCCGTTTAATGATGTCTTTAGTGCCTATCAATGATAATAAAACCGTATATCTAACTTTTAAAGAAAGCGGCATTGACTCATTATTAGAATTTATTAATGCACGAAGCAGCTTATTTGGGCAAGTCTACTTCCATAAAACTAATAGATTCCTATCTAAAGCTTTGTACACTGCATGTGAAAGAATAACATCTGATGTAATAGATTTATCGGGGAATGATAGTTTAGTTAACAAGCTAACTAATTTCTACAAGAAGAACACCGACAACTATTTTTTAGAAGAAAATATCTTAAGCAGGATATCCAGTGCATATAAAAGCAATGAAACCGAGTTCCGCGTCAATAACACGTTAATCAATGATATAATCGAAAGAAATATATGGAAGAAGGTTTTCGAAAAAAAGACCACATTTTCTAATATCGAAATGTCTATCGAAGGGATTAATGATTTCACTAGTGAACTTAATTCCATCCTTGAGACGCAGAAGGAAACAAATAGCAAATATGATATAATGATAGATATTGTAAGCGAAAATAACTTTAAGGATATCGGAAAGTCCAGCATTAAACTCCTCAAAAAACAAGTGGATGATAACTATAGTTTAATAGATTTTTCCGACTCAAACAAAACATTCCAACCTCATCACAGAATTAAAATCTTAGCGCGAGTTTATTTAAACCCCAAAGGTTTAGAACCCATATCTGTCCTCGATGTTAAAAACAGCTTTAAACAGGTCGATAAAGATATTGAAGATCTATATATGCGCTGTCTAACAAAGCTAAATCGTAGAGCGAGCGACCAACAGAAGTAAGAGTTTAAAATTGACATAAGGTTGTCATTAAAATTAATAGCAACCTTCCTTTTTTTAGGTCATTCTTCTTTAGAAGTAAATTGCACCCATCATCATTCACCAATCAAACACCACTTAACACTCTGTTTTTATTTTAAAAATCACAGGGTGAACAGTGTGAAGGATAAATTCGAAAAGAAACTTTTCACGTATGATGGAATGTTCATTTTTATAGAAGTGATTAAAATGGAAGCCACAAAAAAATTCATCTTAGATGGTTTAGCAGACTTTGGCTTAAGCGATCTGCCAGGAAGGCCTTACGACAGTGCCTTTGAACTTTTAGCATCTCCTCCAGATCGAAAGCGCGTGATCATGATGGGTTTTAATGGCTCCCTCGTAGACGCTCACATCACCAACGCGCAATCCATTGAGAAAGATTTCGAGTACCCTACCATCTCTAATGTTCAGAACGGAATCGAGGGGGCATGGGGAATAACTCACCTCGCGAAGCGATTGCAACAAATCCCGGTAGGGCTTGGTTATGATTGGCAGGACGTTGTTTACACTAATGCTCTTATGATGTGCTCCCAAAATGCAGCATCCATACAAAAAGAAGCATTGAAGCAGAATTTATCCGTTGAGCAACTGGTGAAAAATTCTACGGGCTTCTTCGAGAATGTAACGCTGCAGCTTTGCAATCCAGAGGTGATTATCGCTTATAGCAATGGGCTAACTTCGTTGTCCGCTGCCAGTTTGTTACTTAAACATTTTGGCGAGGCTGGTTCATTGAAGTATTCGCATCCTATAGGGTATTACACCACATACGCGTTTTATGCTAAATTCCACAGCCAGCGGGTTCCGGTTGTGTGTGTGCGGCATATGTCGAGGTTCAAACCCCATGAAGAGTATATTAAATCAGCTATTTCGCTGATGAGATAAGATGGCCCAATTTCGAGTTTTGACCTGTTACTTTCCTGAATTGGTATACGTTTAGGTATACGGCGAAAACTTGAATTGAATAAAACATTTTATTTTCATATGGTTACATTTCTTTTTCAGACTCCGCCAGCGCGTGATTACCATAGTCATTTAATGAAGCTTTAAAAAGGCCTCACAGCATTAAACCCTATGGACTTTTTGCCCCTACGGCTTATCAACCTAGGCTTACCATACAGCTCATTCACCTTCTTCCCTAACTTACTCCCCTCCATACATACAGCTCACCCATCCAAACAATAACTCAGCCCAAAACCCTGCATTCGCCATTTCAAAACCCACCTCTGAGCAACAATATCCTGCGGCTATTTTTCCAGCTGATGTAACCCCCTCAGCACGTTTTCATTCACTTACAGTTTTATCCTGGAGCGCAACGTTGCTCAGTGTGCCACTCTTAACTACGCTCATATCACCAAATACGTTAAATGAGGGACTATGATGAAAAAGACCATTATTGCTGTATCTGCTTTCCTGCTGGCTTCTTCCGCGTTTGCGGCTACCACACACGCAACTGACGATACGGTCGCTAACGCTCAGGCTGGCGCTAACACCGCAAAAGAGAAACTGCATCAGGCGCAGCATCAGGGCGAAGAGCAGCGTCTCAAAGCGAAGCACGCGGCACAGGGCGAGCGCGACAGCATGTCCAGCAAAGCCAGCGAAGGCACCCAGAAAACCTGGAACAAGACCAAAGAAGGGACTGAGAAAGGCTGGGATGCGACCAAAGAAGGCGCACAGAAAGGCTGGAACAAAACCAAAGAAGGTGCCAGCGATCTGAAACAGAAAGTCAGCGAGTAAGCTGCACTGCTGTGATAAAAAGGCCGCCCTGCGGCCTTTTTGTTTTTCCGCTGCCGCATTTTGCATCCGGCGCTGTAACTCCCTACACTACCCCCACTCTCTGCAAGCTTAACGGTTACTTATGTCTGAAACCTTTACACGTCAGCCGCTGCCGCTGCCCGGCGGACACAATAAAGTGCTGCTGCACTCCTGCTGTGCGCCCTGCTCCGGCGAAGTGATGGAAGCGATGCTCGCCTCCGGCATCGACTACACCATTTTCTTCTACAACCCGAATATTCATCCGCTGAAAGAGTATGAGCTGCGCAAAGAGGAGAATATCCGCTTTGCTGAGCAGTTTGGCGTGCCGTTTGTGGATGCTGATTACGACAAAGATAACTGGTTTGAGCGCGCGCGCGGCATGGAGTGGGAGCCGGAACGCGGCGTACGCTGCACCATGTGTTTCGATATGCGCTTTGAACGCACCGCGCTTTACGCGCACGAGCACGGCTTTCCGGTGATCACCAGTTCGCTCGGGATTTCACGCTGGAAAGATATGAAGCAGATCAACGACTGCGGCGTGCGGGCGGCGGCGCACTATCCGGATATGCTCTACTGGGAGTTTAACTGGCGTAAAGGCGGCGGCTCGTCGCGCATGATTGAGATCAGCAAGCGCGAGCGCTTCTATCAGCAGGAGTATTGCGGCTGCATCTATTCACTGCGCGATACCAACCGTCACCGCGTGGCCGGCGGCCGCGAACGCATTGAGATCGGGGTGCAGTATTACGCGCCTGACGACGCGTAAACCGGCCCGAAACATTACCAGGCGAGCGCGTCACCTTTGTAATCAAGGTAGTGATGACCGCCCTTGCCGCGATAGCGCTGCAGCTGCGTAACCAGCCCTGCCGCGCTCTCTTCCGCTGTGATATCGGCGTTCTCGCCACCCATATCGGTTTTTACCCAGCCCGGATGCAGCGACAGCAGCGTCGCTCCCTGCGGCCGCATCTCTTTCGCCAGCGCGCGGCTCAGCATATTGAGTGCCGCCTTGCTGGCCGAATAGAGCGGCATCGCGGCGACGCGGTTTTCATTCAGGCTCGCCAGCTGTGACGTGGTGATCCCTACCACGCTCTGCTTATCACGCAGCAGCGGCAGCAGGCTCTCCGCCAGCCGCACCGGGGCTACCGCATTAGTGAGAAACAGCTCGCTCAGCTCCGCATCCTCTGCCTGCTGCAGCTGCTGCGCATCCGGGCCAAAGATGCCGGCGTTGATCAGCACCGCATCAAACTGCTCACCCTGTAACTGCTGCTGCAGCGCCGCACGCGCCGCGCCGTCGGTGATATCCAGCGCCAGCCAGCGCAGCCGATCGTGCTGGTATGATACCGCCGTGCGGCGGAAGGTGGCGGTCACGTCCCAGCCCGCCTGTAAAAACTGCTGTACCACCGCAAGCCCGATCCCTTTTGAAGCACCGATAATTAACGCGCGTTGTGACTGGCTCATACCTTTCTCCCGGACAGATAGCGAAACGGGCAGCGTATGCTGCCCGCGATGAACTAACGTAACACTAACGTTAGCATGGTAATCACCGTCATCATTAACACCAGGTGGCAGACCACCTTTGTCAGTTCCGGCTTTTTCATCGCTCCTCCTGCAGATCAGAACCACTGACCAAAACGTTTGATGTAGAGGGTTTTCATGCCCTGCGCCACCAGGCAGTAACCACACAGGGTTGCCACCAGCCACGGAAAGTAGGACCACGGCAGCGGCGTCAGCCCGACGCTGGCTCCCAGCGATGAGAACGGCAGCAGGACGCCGGCGATCATGACGCAGGCGGTGGTCAGCAGCACCGGCAGCGCGGCGCGGCTCTGAATAAACGGGATTTTGCGGGTGCGCAGCATATGCACCACCAGCGTCTGTGACAGCAGCCCCTCGACAAACCAGCCCGACTGAAACAGCGACTGCATCTCTGGTGTATTCGCAGCAAACACATACCACATCAGCGCAAAGGTGGTGATGTCGAACAGGGAGGAGGTCGGCCCAATCCACAGCATAAACCGTTTGATATTACGCGCGTCCCACCTGCGCGGCTTCTGCAGAAACTCTTTGTCCAGTTTGTCCCACGGCATCGCCAGCTGCGAGATGTCATACATCAGGTTCTGAATCAGCAGGTGGATCGCCAGCATCGGCAGAAACGGAATAAACGCGCTGGCGACCAGCACCGAAAAGACGTTGCCAAAGTTAGAGCTGGCGGTCATGTTGAGGTACTTGATGATATTGCCGAAGGTCTCGCGCCCTTTGATGATCCCCTCCTCCAGCACCCGCAGATCTTTCTCCAGCAGAATGATATCGGAGGACTCTTTGGCGATATCCGCCGCGCTGTCTACGGAGATCCCGACATCGGCCGCGCGCAGCGCCGGGGCGTCATTGATGCCGTCGCCCAGAAAGCCGACGGTATGCCCCTGCTGCTGCAGCGCCGTCACAATGCGCGCCTTCTGCAGCGGCGTGAGTCTGGCAAACACCGCACTCTGCTGCACAGCCTGCGCCAGCTGCTCGTCGCTCATCTGCGCCAGCTGCTCACCGGTTACGATAGCGCCGCTGTCGATACCCACCTCTGCACAAATGCGCGCGGTCACCACCGGGTTATCTCCGGTCAGAACTTTTACCGCGACGCCGTTATCGCGCAGCGCGCTGACCGCCGGCGCGGCGCTGGCTTTAGGCGGGTCCAGAAACGTCAGCAGCCCTTCTATAATGAGGTTCTGCTCATCCGCAACGTTCAGCGCCTGCTGCAGACCCGGCTCTTTAAGTACGCGGCTTGCCACCAGCAGCACGCGAAAACCCTGCTGATTATACCCGTGCGCCAGCGCCAGCAGCTCCGCGCGCCGGGCCTCATCCAGCGGCTGAATCAGCCTGCCCTCACGCTCTGCGACCGCGATGCTGAGCATCTCATCAACGGCACCTTTGCAGATCAGCAGCTGCTGATTAAGCCGGCGGTTGTGTACCACGACCGACACGCGCCGCCGGACAAAATCAAACGGCAGCTCATCGATTTTGCTCCACGCGTCGCTGACCGCACTGCCCAGGCGCGCGCCGCCATAGTGCAGAATGGCGCGATCGATCGGATTCGCGGTACTGCTCTGATAAAGGCTGTTGAGCCAGCTCAGCATCAGCACGCGGCTGTTCTCCACCCCGGCGCAGTCGACGTGCTGTGCCAGCGTAATGTTGTCCTGCGTCAGCGTGCCGGTTTTGTCCGTACACAGCACATCCATCGCGCCCAGGTTCTGAATCGCGTTCAGGCGTTTCACAATCACCTTGCGCCGCGACATGGCGATAGCCCCTTTTGCCAGATTAGAGCTGACGATCATCGGCAGCATCTCCGGCGTCAGACCCACCGCGACCGCCAGCGCAAACAGAGAGGCTTCCAGCCAGTCGCCTTTAGTGAAGCCGTTAAGCAGCAGTACCACCGGCACCATAACCAGCATAAAGCGGATCAGCAGCCAGCTGACGCTGTTTACCCCGCGATCGAACGCCGTCTGGCTGCGTTTACCGGTAAGCGATTTTGCCAGACTGCCGAAATAGGTATCGCTGCCGGTGGCGACCACCACCCCTTTTGCGCAGCCGCTGGCCACGCTGGTGCCCATCAGGCAGATGCTGCCTGACTCAAGCAGCGACGCGCTCTGTTCGCATCCGCCCGCCGCTTTACTGGTGACATGGCCGGTGACGTCATATTTTTCTACCGGCAGCGACTCGCCGGTCAGGATCGCCTGACTGATAAACAGATCGCGCGACTCCAGCAGGCGGAGATCGGCCGGCACCAGATCGCCCGCGGAAAGACAGATGATGTCCCCCGGCACCAGATCCGCGATATCCACTTCCCTGCGTACCGGCGACGCCTGCAGCGACGTACGCCGTATCACCGTTGCGGTCGTGCGCACCATCGATTTCAGCGCCTGGGCTGCTTTACTGGTGCGAAACTCCTGCCAGAAACGCAGCAGTCCGCTCAGCGTTACCATAGTGATGATAATCGCGATCCCGGTCAGGTCGGTCTCCCCGCCCTGCCGCCGCGGGATCCAGTAGTCAGTAAAAAAACTCACCGCGGCCAGCGCCATCAGCACATAGATAAATGGATTGCTGAACGCCTGCAGCAGCTGCAGCAGCGCCGGTGGCGCGTCAATATGCCGGGCATCGTTAGGGCCATAGCGGCGCAGGCGTGCCGCAGCTTCTTCTTCGGTCAGGCCGGTAGCCTGACTGCACAGCCGTACCAGCGTTTCATCCGCAGTAAAGCCCGCTTCCTGTTCAATACGGTAACGCGGCGACTGCAGATCCTTTTTCCGGTTATTCCGCTGCAGATTATATTTCATATTGTTCATGTGACACCCCGATGGTGTTATTCAGGCAGGCGCTATCCTGCGCCAGACGCATAATAAACAGAGAGCCTGATAATTAATCAGCACGCTGAACCCGCAATTATCGGGCAAAAAGATGACGCGCTTTTAATTAATAAAAAGCGTGACGATCCCGCACCAGATAAAAGTGAGCCAGTGAATTTGTATGGCGTAATGTCTGACTGAAAATGCGAAGTCAGGTTTAACGCGCAGCAGACAGGTGCACGCTGAGGATCAGCGTGCGCATCGGGGCGGTGGAAATAGCGCGTTGTAAATCAGAGACATAATAACTCCCGCGAACCTGTATTGGTTATCAGCATTGAGTGTCCGGGAGCATTCTGCAGAAAACAGAACGTGCCGCCCGCCAGAGTGGCAAGCAGCAGGAAAAGGATCCGTGCTTCAGCTTGCCATGTATCGCCATCGATAAAGTTGACTGTTCAACGAGATCCTCCAGATAGTTAATTGCCGTTATTATATTTACGCAGTTAATGAAGTAAAGGTGAATATAGCGCATGAGCGTTTTATCTAAATTTTGTTGCCGTTTGGTTGAGCAGGCTATTAACGATCTGCGACAGTCGCCCCATTCATCGGGAGAAAAGCCGGGGCTGAAACATTTCTGAAAAAGCGTATCTGATGCGTACTATGCTGGTTATTAGCGGCCATAACCCTTATAACAGAACCTCCGGGCTTAGAACCTAAAAGCATATGCATAGCCATAAATAGACTATTCTTCACTGGTACGCTCTCGTAAACTCGCGTTACTTTTTTAAGGCAAGGAAACAACATGAAAAAAATTATTCCCTCACTGCTGGCGCTGTCGCTGGTGGCCGCCTTCTCTGCGCACGCTGTCACACCCAAAGATACGCTGGTGATTGCACAGTCTACCGATGATGCTGACAGCTTCGATCCGGCGCAGGGCTTTGAACTCACCACGGTACAGTCATTCACTAATATCTATCAGCGCCTGGTTCAGTCCGATCCGCAAAACCCGACCGACCTGAAACCGACCCTGGCGACCTCATGGCAGCCGGGCAGCGATAACCGCAGCCTGACGTTTGAGCTGCGTAAAGATGTGACCTTTGCCAGCGGCAACCCGCTGCGCCCGGAAGATGTGATCTTCTCGCTGGGTCGCGTGGTTAAACTCAATCTTGACCCCTCTTTTATCCTGACGCAGCTCGGCTGGAATAAAGATAACGTTGATAGCTTCCTGAAAAAGGTGGATGACCAGCACGTACAGATCAGCTGGAACGCTAACGTCAGCCCGGCCTATGTGCTGAGCCTGCTCTCGGCACCGGTCTCTTCTATCATCGATGAAAAAACGGCGCAGGCTAATGCGAAAAACGGTGATTTCGGTCATGCGTGGCTGGGCACTCACTCTGCCGGCAGCGGCCCGTATCAGATCCGCAAAGTCGTGCTGCATGAAGCGGTTCTGCTGACAGCAAACCCCTCTTCTCCCGCCGGCGCGCCGAAGCTGAAGAACATTCTGATCAAAAACGTACCGGAGCCTGCGGCGCGCCGCCTGCTGCTGGAACAGGGTGATGTGGATATCGCACGTAACCTGGGCGCTGACCAGATTGCCGCGCTAAAAGGCAAGGCGGGCGTCAAAACTGACGCGATCCCGATGGCGTCGCTCTACTACATTCAGTTTAACGTCGGCAAAGATCCGGTGCTGAAAAACCCGGCGCTGTGGGAAGCGGCACGCTACCTGTTCGATTATAAAGGCATTGCCGATAACTTGCTGAAAGGGCAGTTTGAAGTGCATCAGACCTTCCTGCCGAAAGGCTTCTTAGGCGCGCTGAATGAAACGCCATACAGCTACGATCCGGAAAAAGCCAAAGCGATTCTGAAGAAAGCGGGCCTGACCAATGTGAGCTTTACCCTCTCCACCAGCAACCAGCCGCCTTATCTTGATATCGCTCAGGCGCTGCAGGGCAGCTTTGCGAAGGGCGGCGTAAAAGTTGAGGTGCAGCCGGGCCTCAGCTCTGAAGTCTCAACGCGCGTTAAAGCGCATCAGTTTGAAGCGACGCTGAACGCCTGGGGTGCCGATTACTTCGATCCCAACACCAACGCCGCCTCATTTGCCTATAACCCGGAAGATGGCAGCAAAACCATCGCCTACCGCTCTGACTGGCACATTCCGGAGCTGAGCAAGCAGACGCTGGCTGCCACAGCGGAAGCGGACAGCAACAAACGCGCAGAGCTGTACCAGGCGATGCAGCGCGAAGTGCTGAAAAACTCCCCGTACGTGATTGGCCTGCAGGCGCGTAATCTGGTTGCGCTGCGCGACAATCTGAAAGGCTATGTGCAGGGTATTAACCCCGATATGGTCTATTACGCGCAGGTCTCTAAATAATGTCCGTATCTGCTTCACAGACCGGGTTCGCCCGGTCACTCTGGCAGCGCGGCAGCCGCCTTGTCACCAGCCTGCTCTCGCTGCTGGTGACGCTGCTCGGGCTGCTGGCGTTTACCTTTATGCTGTCGCACCTCTCACCGGTCGATCCGGTGCAGCAGATTGCCGGCGATCATGCCAGCGAAGCGACCTACGCGCAGGTGCGGCACGATCTCGGACTTGACCAGCCGGTGCTGGTGCAGTTCTGGCGCTATATCAGCCACCTCGCGCGCGGCGATTTGGGTCTCTCTCATCTGACGAATCAGCCGGTGAGCGCCGACCTGCTGCGTACCTTCCCGGCCACGATTGAGCTGGCCACCTGCGCGATGATCTTTGCCGCCGTGTTTGGCGTGGCGCTGGCGCTGCTGGCGGCGTGGAAGCCGGGCAGTGTTATCGACAACGTGGCGCGTTTTATTTCGCTGCTGGGCTATTCGGTGCCGGTGTTCTGGCTTGGGCTGCTGGGCCTGCTGCTGTTCTACGCGGTGCTGCACTGGTCAGCCGGACCGGGCCAGCTGGATGATATCTGGGTCTATACGCTGGAACCCAAAACCGGCTTTGTGCTGATCGACAGCTGGCTCTCCGGCGATCCGGAGATGTTCCGTAACGCGATTGCGCACCTCTGGCTGCCGGTCGTGATCCTCGGTCTGCTGGCGATGGCGGGCATTACCCGTCTGCTGCGTGCGGCGCTGCTCGAAGAGAGCAGCAAAGAGTATGTGGTACTGGCACGCGCAAAAGGTGCGGGCCGCACGCGCATCCTGCTGCGTCATATTTTGCCCAACGTCACCGGTACGCTGATCACCGTGATTGCGCTCTCCTATGCCACGCTGCTGGAAGGCTCGGTGCTGACAGAGACCGTATTCGCATGGCCGGGCGTGGGCCGCTATATGACCAACGCTCTGTTCTCAGCGGATGTGCCGGCTATCCTTGGCGCCACGCTGCTGATTGGCGGCTGCTTTATTCTGCTTAACGCCGTGGCTGACGCCCTGACCTGGTTAACCGATCCGAGAACCCGATGACTCAACAACTTCACGAACTGGAAAGCGTGCGTCCGCGTCGTCGTCGGGCGCGCGTGACTTCCCTCTCCATCGGCCTGACGCTGGTGGTCATTCTGATTGTGATGGCGCTGCTGGCACCCTGGCTGGCTCCGTTTGATCCGAATGTGCAGACCATTAACCAGCGCCTGCTGCCGCCCTCCGCGCTGCACTGGTTTGGCACCGACGGCTTTGGCCGCGATCTGCTGTCGCGCGTGATTTACGGCGCGCGCCCGACGCTGCTGCTGGTGTCGCTGATCCTGGTGCTGACGATCCCGGTGGGATTACTGATTGGTATTACCGCCGGTTACGTGGGCGGCTGGACCGAGCGCGTGCTGATGCGCATTACCGATATTTTCCTGTCGCTGCCGAACCTGGTGATTGCGCTGGCGCTGGTCGCCATGCTCGGTCCGGGCCTGATGAACGGCGCGCTGGCGCTGGCGCTGACCAGCTGGCCGCCGTTTGCCCGCCAGGCGCGTGCAGAGACGCTGGCGCTGCGCCGCAGCGACTATCTTGCCGCCGCGCGCATGCAGGGTATCACCGGCCTGCGGCTGATGTTCGGCCATATTCTGCCGCTCTGCCTGCCGACTGCCGTCGTGCGTGCTGCGCTCAGCCTCGGCGGTATTATTCTCTCCGCTGCCGGTCTCGGCTTCCTCGGTATGGGCGTACAGCCCCCTACTGCCGAGTGGGGCTCAATGGTTGCCGAAGGCAGTAAAGTTATTTTCGATCAGTGGTGGGTGGCGGCTGCGCCCGGCGCTGCGATTTTGTTCGCCAGCCTGGCGTTTAACCTGACAGGCGACGGCCTGCGCGATCGACTGGATACCCGCCATGCAAAATGATTTATTAATTGATGCCCGCGGGCTGAGCATCCGCAGCGGCGACTCGCTGCTGGTGGATAACATCAGCTTTCAGATTGGCCGCGAACGCGTGGCGCTGGTCGGTGAATCCGGCTCCGGCAAATCGCTTACCGCACGCTCGCTGATGGGCCTGCTCTCCCCTTCCCTGCAGCTGCAGGCTGAACGTCTGCAGATTGCCGGTGCTGATGCTCAGCGTCTGCAGGAGCGTGACTGGATCACGCTGCGCGGCGGAAAAGTAGCGATGGTGATGCAGGACCCGAAATATGCGCTTAACCCGACGCGCACCATCGGCTGGCAGGTAGAAGAGCCGCTGATTTTGCATCGCAAGCTGAGCCGCGCTGAGCGACGCGAGAAAGTGTGTGAGATGCTGGCCGCCGTTGGCCTGCCTGAACCGCGTCAGCTGATGAAGCGCTATCCGCACCAGCTCTCCGGCGGCATGGGTCAGCGCGTGATGCTGGCGATTGCGCTGATTACCGATCCGGAACTGCTGATTGCCGACGAGCCAACCTCCGCGCTCGATCACGCCATGCGCGATCAGGTGCTGGCGCTGATCCGCCGGCTGGTTGAGCAGCGTAATATGGGGCTGCTGCTGATCAGTCACGATCTGCAGCAGGTCTCAGAGCACTGCGAACGGGTGATGGTGATGTATAAGGGCCGGCTGCTTGATACGCTGCCTGCCGCACAGCTCTCTCATGCTACCCACCCCTATACCCGCACGCTGTGGGCCTGTCGTCCCGGTAAGGCGACGCACGGCGAACGTCTGCCGGTGCTGGATCGCGCCGCGCTGGAGAGAGAGAATGATTGAGTTATCAAACCTGAGCGTTGCCCATAAGCACGGCTATGAGCTGCGTACCGTGGTGCACGACGTCTCCCTGCAGGTCGCTGCCGGTGAGTGTTTTGGTCTGGTTGGCCCATCCGGCTGCGGCAAATCGTCGCTGCTGTGGGTGCTGGCCGGTCTGAATCCGCACTGGCAGGGCGAGATGACGCTGGCGCAGACGGCAGTCCAGCCGGGCAAAGCCTTTACCGGCCAGCTGCGACGCGATGTGCAGATGGTGTTTCAGGATCCGTATGCCTCGCTGCATCCGCGCCATCGCCTGCGCCGCACGCTGGCGGAGCCGCTGAAGTTGTTAAAGCGCGATAATATCGATGACCGCATCGACGCAGGTTTTCGTCACGTGGGTCTCGATCCGGCGCTGGCGAACCGCTATCCGCATCAGCTCTCGGGCGGACAGCGCCAGCGCGTGGCGATTGTGCGCGCGCTGCTGCTGGAACCTAAAATTCTGCTGCTGGATGAACCGACATCGGCGCTGGATATGTCAGTCCAGGCGGAGATCCTCAACCTGCTGAACGATCTTAAACAGAACGACGGGCTGACCATGGTGCTGGTCAGCCACGATCCGGACGTTATCGATCATATGTGCGACCGCGCGGCGCATATGGCGCAGGGACGGATCGTGAGCTAACGGCGCACGGGTTCCGGGTCGCATATGCCTGCATCACATCTGCAGGGTGCGCATTTATGCGCACCTCCTATTCAGGCGCACTCCACTAAACATTCAGGAACTGTTATGACGGTGAAATTACGCCCTCTGGAGCGGGAAGATCTGCATTTTGTTCATCAGCTGGATAACAATGCCAGCGTAATGCGCTACTGGTTTGAAGAGCCTTATGAGGCGTTTGTTGAGCTCTCCGACCTCTATGACAAGCATATTCACGATCAGACCGAACGACGCTTTGTGGTCGAGTATGAAGAGGAAAAAGCGGGACTGGTCGAGCTGGTGGAGATTAACCATGTGCACCGCCGCGCGGAGTTTCAGATCATCATCGCGCCGGGGCATCAGGGGAAAGGCTTAGCCAGCAAGGCGGCGCGGCTGGCAATGGATTACGGTTTTTCCGTGCTGAATCTCTACAAGCTCTATCTGATTGTTGATCAGGAGAATGAGAAAGCGATTCATATCTACAGTAAGCTGGGCTTCGAAGTCGAAGGCGTGCTGAAGCATGAATTTTTTATCAACGGTGAATACCGTAACACCATCCGCATGTGTATTTTTCAGCAGCAGTATCTCGCCCAGCATAAACCCGGCAACGCCATGGTCAAGCCCACCGCCCAGTAAGCAGCGAATTTTACAGGTTTGCAGGGGCGCATGAATGCGTCCCCTACGGCACCTGAACCCCTCGTAGGGGCGCCATTAATGGCGCCCTGGCCGACGTTGCCGGGAATCCGCCAGGGGCGCATTAATGCGCCCCCTACGGCACCTGAACCCTTCGTAGGGGCGCCATTAATGGCGCCCTGGCCAATGTTGCCGGGAATCCGCCAGGGGCGCATTAATGCGCCCCCTACGGCACCTGAAAATTCTGTAGGGGCGCCATTAATGGCACCCTGGCCGACGTTGCCGGGAATCTGCCAGGGGCGCATTAATGCGCCCCCTACGAACCCGTAAGGATTATTACGCGGGGGCTAGCGGCCGCGCGCGCCTGTTACGTTCAGTACCGGCTGCGGATGATCCGGCTTCAGGGTATACATCCCGCCATAGAACGGATCGACTAACAGCCAGCCCGGGAAGCCGAGCAGCGGAATATTTCCCAGCACGTACCAGAGATTGGCACTCGCCTCAATGGGCAGCGTCAGCGGGACATAGCCCGGGCTTTCCAGCATGACCTGATAATGTTTTTTGCCGAAGTAACTGCCGTTTGATTTTGCCAGGTCTACGGTCTGGGGCGTGTAGCCCTGCGCCACCGCGCGCCCGGTCTCATCCTGTACCGTAAAGCGGGCGCCTTGCGGAATGGAGTCAATTTTTACCGGCTGCGTGTCTGTACCGACAATAGTGGCGCAGCCGCTTAGCAGCAGCGCGCAGGCGGGAAGAGTGTGTCGCAGGTTCATAGCAGATCCGCATCAGAGTCAGAGAGCACAGTGTAAACCGTGCTCTCTGGCTTTTCACTGACGACAATCGCGCTATCAGTGTGCTTTTTTTGTGCTTATTCAGCGTTGACAACAGGCAGCAATTGCCCGGATATCCTCAGGCGACGTCCGGCAGCAGCCGCCAATCAGCTGCGCACCCGCCTGCTGCCATTCGCTAAACTTCTCCTGCAGCGTGCAGCCAGAGGGTGCCGAGTGCCAGCTTTTACTCTCTGCATCATACTGCTCGCCCGAGTTAGGGTAGACCAGCAGCGGCTTCTGCGTCAGCGCCTGCAGCGTCCGCAGCGCCGGCGTGACGCTCTCCAGCGCGATACAGTTGATCCCCACCGCCACCACCTGCGGTGCCGCGTTAATTACCTTCATCACGCTCTCAAGCGGCGTGCCGTCGCTGATATGCTCTGCATCACGCAGCGTAAACGAAAACCACGCGCTGCTGTGCGGAAATTCAGCCAGCAGCGCGATCAGCGCCTGCGCTTCACCAAACGACGGCAGCGTTTCACACGCCAGCAGGTCGACACCCGCTTCCAGCAGCGCCGCCACGCGCGGCCGGTGGAAATCTTTCATCTCTTCCGGCGGCAGCGCGTAATCGCCGCGATATTCGGCCCCGTTTGCCAGATAGGCGCCCCACGGCCCCACTGAACCGGCGACCAGCAGCGGCGCCGTGGTGCCGGAAGCGGCGCGATAATCATCGCGTGCACGCTGCGCCAGCGTCACGCTCAGGCGAATCAGCTCGCCCGCCTTGCCGCTCTCCAGACCGCGCGCGGCAAAACCGCGCGGCGTTGCCTGATAGCTGGCGGTGATCGCTACCTGCGCGCCGGCAGCAAAGTAGTCGCGGTGCACGGCATAAATCAGTTCCGGCTGCTCCATCAGCACCTTTGCTGACCAGAGGGAATCTGCCAGATCGCAGCCGCGCGCCTCCAGCTCGGTGGCCAGTGCGCCATCAAGGATCAGCGGACAGGTCTGGGTGAGTGCTTCAGCAATCGGGTTACGCGGCATGGTTGCTCTCCTGCGTCTTAAGGGGTTTACGTCGCCGGGTAACATAGTAAGCAGCATAACAGAGCAGTACAAACGGAATACCGCACCAGAGCGCAATGCGCTGCGACGGATCGAAGGCCAGGCCCACGCACGCCAGCAGGCAGAGCACAAACCCCAGCACCGGCACCACCGGATAGAATGGCGCGCGCCAGGCGAGCTGTCTGATATCTTTGCCGGCACGCACGTAGCGCCGGCGGAAAACGTAGTGCGAGGCGCAGATGCTGAGCCAGACGGCCACCACGGCAAAACCGGAGATCGCCGACAGCGCCACAAATACCGTATCCGGCGCGATCACGCTGGAGAAGAGCGCCAGCAGGCCCCCCAGCATGCTGATGGTGATCGCCAGCACCGGAATACCGCGCCGGTTCACGCGCGCAAAACAGCGCGGCAGCGTATTTTCATTCGCCAGCGACCAGAGCATGCGTCCGGAGGCATAGAGGCCGGAGTTAGCGGCGGAGAGGATCGCCGTGAGAATCACAAAATTGAAGATGTCAGCCGACCAGGGAATACCGATTTTTTCAAACACCAGAACAAACGGGCTTTTGACGATGCCCGCCTGGTCCATCGGGATAAGTGCCGCCAGCACAAACACCGTGCCGACAAAAAAGATAATCAGGCGCGCGACGGTAGTACGGATAGCCAGCGGCAGCGCTTTCTGCGGATCCTCGGTCTCCCCTGCTGCAATCCCAATCAGTTCAGTACCGGAAAACGCAAAGTTTACCGCCACCATGGTCATCAGAATCGGCAGCGTGCCGTGCGGTAGCCAGCCTGACGCCGTCAGGTTATGCAGGCCAGGCGCGGCAGAGCCATCTTTCAGCGGGATAAAGCCAAACATCGCGGCGCCGCCCAGCACAATAAAGGCGATGATGGTGACCACTTTAATGACTGAGAACCAGAACTCACCTTCGGCAAAAAAGCGCGTCGAGATGATATTCAGCAGATAGATAGCCAGGCAGAACACCAGGCACCAGAGCCAGACCGGCACCGTCGGGAACCAGTACTGCATACAGAAACCGGCCGCGGTCAGGCTCGACCCCAGCGCCACGGTCCAGGTGAGCCAGTAGAGCCAGGCGACGGTATAGCCCGTGGCCGGGCTCAGATAACGTGCGGCATAGACGTGAAACGCGCCGGTTTCCGGCATCGCTACCGCCAGCTCGCCCAGGCAGGCCATGACCAGCCAGACCACCAGCGCGCCAATCAGATAGGCCAGCAGCGTGCCCGCTGCACCGGTGGTTGAGATGATATAGCCGGTATTGAAAAACAGGCCGGTGCCGATGACGCCACCCAGCGACAGCATCACCAGGTGCCGCACTTTCATCGTGCGTTTGAAACTTTCCTGCGGAGGGGTATTCGCGCTTTGCATACTGATAATCCATATGGACGTCTAAACTTCTATATGGATACAGAGTTATACGCATCCGCGCTGCGTTTTGCAACGTGGCAGAAACCGGAGATGGTGCAGGCCAGGAGAGCCCCGCGTTAACGGGGCAAAAAATCAGGCGCCAAACACGCCCTGCAGATAGCGCTCCAGCGCAACACGGGAACTGAAACCGTGGGGAATACCGTAATGCTCCTGTGAATCACCCATCAGGTAGAGAGGGAATTGCGTGTAGTGATCGCAGGTTTTCATCTCTGAGGCGGGCTCAGCAAAGTGCTGGCTTTTCTCTTTCAGCGTAGGATGGATCACCAGCGCCGTGCGTCCCAGACGCGCCTCACGGTTAACATAGACGTAGTTTTCACCACGACGGTAACCATAGGTTTTTGGCGTCAGAACATCCATTTCGAATCCTGCTTTTTCCAGTACGCGCGCAACCTCATCCGGACGTAAATACATGCTTGCTCCTCTCTTCTCACAGCCCCGCAACCTTACAACAGACCTGGGGTACAGACATTCGGATTTTCCCTAAAGCCTGGCATAGCGCTGCGTTTAATCACGTATCGTCTACACTTAGTATTACGTTTTAAATCAAAGGGAGCGAAAAATGTTTAATCGAACCACTAAAAACGATGACATTGATATCAATCAGGATGTAAACGATCTGGCTGATTCGCTGGAAGCGTTGCTTAAGTCTTATGGCAGCGACGCCAAAGATGAAGTCGACAGCGCGCGCGACAAGGCGCAAAAATTGCTGAAGCAGACCCGCGCGAAAATGAACGGCAATAGTTCAGTTTCCCAGGCGGCGCGCGATGCAGGCTATCAGGTTGACGCCTACGTACGCGATAAGCCGTGGCATGGCGTAGGACTGGGTGCCGCCGTAGGCCTGGTTCTGGGTGCACTGCTGGTGTCCCGCCGCTAACCGGCACATGATTCTGAAAAAGCCCTGCTGATGCAGGGCTTTTTTTTGCCTTTCAGCGACCAGAAAAATTTTTTCCATTGCAAAAAGCGCAGCCTGCCTGGGTTGTTGTACCGTCAGAGCAATACCCCTTCAGTTATCGGGTTGACCGCCACAAATACCACATCTAGTATCTAATTATACAAAAGACGCTACATATTGATTTATGACCGGTTGCGCCTGGCAACAGCAGCTATCTTCATGTCACTAAAAGGAAATGCGAATCATGAGCATTATTATTTACACTAAGAGTAACTGTGTCCAGTGTGATACCACTAAAAATGCCCTGGACCGCTGCGGCATGACGTATCAGCTCATCAACCTTGATACCGCGCCGGAAGCGCTCGAAGAAATTAAAGCGCTGGGATATCGCCAGGTGCCGGTTGTTATGACGCCGGATGACAGCTGGAGCGGTTTCCGTCCGGATAAAATTGCTGCGCTGCGGCACTCCGCTGCGGTAAGTGAATAGCGCCATGTATCCGCTGGTCTATTTTTCCAGCCGGTCAGAAAACACCCACAGGTTTATTACACGCCTGGCGCTGCCGGCGCACCGCATTCCTGCAGAGGCTAACCAGCGGCTGCAGGTTGACCACCCCTATATTCTGGTGGTGCCGAGCTATGGCGGCGGCGGTGTGCAGGGTGCCGTCCCGCGCCAGGTGATTCAGTTTCTTAACGACAGCGCAAATCGTCGCGGCATCCGCGGCGTCATTGCCGCCGGCAACCGCAATTTCGGCAGCGGTTTCTGCCTGGCAGGCGACATCATTGCGCGTAAATGTCAGGTGCCCTGCCTTTATCGCTTTGAAATGATGGGCACGCCGGAAGACATTGCGCAGGTTAAAGCAGGAGTAACCCAATTTTGGCAACAGCAGACACCCTGAACAGCACGCAGCTCGATTACCACGCGCTGAACGCGATGCTGAATCTGTATGACACAGCGGGTCATATTCAGTTTGAAAAAGATCGCGAAGCGGCGCGGCAGTTTTTCCTGCAGCACGTTCAGCCCAATACGCTGACCTTCAGCTCCGCTGCTGAGCGGCTGCGCTATCTGGTTGAGGAAGGCTACTACGAAGCCAGCGTCCTGAATCAGTATGACTTTCGCTTTCTCTGCGCCCTGCATGATGAAGCGGATGCGCAGGATCACCGCTTTCACACCTTCCTCGGTGCCTGGAAGTTTTACACCAGCTATACGCTGAAAACCTTTGATGGCAAACGTTACCTGGAGACCTTCACCCAGCGCGCCTGCATGGTGGCGCTGACGCTGGCGCGTGGCGATGAGCAGCAGGCGCGAGCGCTGCTGACAGAGATCCTGAGCGGCCGTTTCCAGCCCGCCACACCTACGTTTCTGAACTGCGGCAAGCAGCAGCGCGGTGAGCTGGTCTCCTGCTTCCTGCTGCGTATTGAAGATAATATGGAGTCGATTGGCCGCGCGGTGAACTCTGCCCTGCAGCTCTCTAAACGCGGCGGCGGCGTGGCGTTTCTGCTTTCTAACCTGCGCGAAGCGGGAGCGCCGATCAAGCGTATCGAAAACCAGTCATCCGGCGTGATCCCGGTCATGAAGATGCTGGAGGATGCGTTCTCTTACGCTAATCAGCTGGGCGCGCGTCAGGGGGCCGGTGCGGTCTGGCTGAACGCCCATCATCCCGATATTCTGCGCTTCCTCGATACCAAACGTGAAAACGCGGATGAAAAAATCCGCATTAAAACGCTCTCGCTGGGCGTAACGATCCCGGATATCACTTTTCAGCTGGCAAAAGAGAACCGGGATATGGCGCTGTTTTCGCCGTATGACGTTGAGCGCATCTATGGCAAAGCGTTCGGCGATATCAGCATCAGCGAGCACTATGACGCGATGCTGGCGGACGAACGCATCCGCAAAACCTATATCAACCCGCGCGACTTTTTCCAGACGCTGGCAGAGATCCAGTTTGAGTCGGGCTACCCCTATATCATGTATGAGGATAGCGTTAACCGCAGTAATCCGATTGCCGGGCGCATTAATATGAGCAACCTCTGTTCAGAGATTTTGCAGGTCAACAGCGCCAGCGAACTGAATGAGGATCTCAGCTACCGGCGCACGGGCAAAGATATCTCCTGTAATCTCGGCTCGCTGAATATCGCACACGCGATGGATTCCCGTGACCTCCCCCGCACCGTGGCGGTGGCCGTGCGGGCGCTCACCGCCGTGTCAGAGATGAGTGAGATCGCTTCGGTGCCGTCCGTCGCCGAAGGCAATCGCCGTTCACACGCTATTGGCCTCGGGCAGATGAATCTGCACGGCTATCTGGCGCGGGAAGGTATCGCCTACGGTTCAGAAGAGGCGCTTGATTTCACCAACCTCTACTTTTACTGCGTCACGTTTCACGCACTGCGTACCTCAAACCAGCTGGCCCGGGAGCGTCAGCGCAGCTTTGACGGGTTTGAGCAGTCTCACTACGCCAGCGGAGAGTACTTCGATAAATATATTACGTGCAGCTGGCAGCCGCGCACCGCGCGCATTGCGCAGCTATTTGACGATGCCGGTCTTGTCCTGCCGACGCAGGCTGACTGGCAGGCGCTGCGGTCGGCGGTGATGCAGCACGGGCTGTTTAACCAGAACCTGCAGGCGATCCCGCCAACCGGTTCTATCTCCTACATCAACCACGCCACCTCAAGTATTCATCCGATTGTGTCACGCATTGAGATCCGTAAAGAGGGTAAAACCGGACGCGTCTATTATCCGGCGCCGTTTATGACCAATGAAAACCAGGCATTTTATCAGGATGCCTACCAGATTGGCCCTGAGGCGATTATCGATACCTATGCGGAAGCAACCCGGCATGTCGATCAGGGATTGTCGCTGACGCTGTTTTTCCGCGACGACGTTACCACGCGCGATATCAACAAAGCGCAGATTTACGCCTGGAAAAAGGGCATTAAAACGCTCTATTACATTCGCCTGCGTCAGATGGCGCTACAAGGCACGGAGGTTGAGGGCTGCGTCTCCTGCGCCCTGTAAAGTTATGATGAAACTTAATGCTATTCAGGCGATTAACTGGAATCGCCTGCAGGATGATAAAGATCTTGAGGTCTGGAACCGTCTCACCAGTAATTTCTGGCTGCCGGAAAAAGTGCCGCTTTCCAACGATCTGCCTGCGTGGCAGGCGCTGGCACCGGCGCAGCAGCAGCTGACTATCCGCGTATTTACCGGCCTGACGCTGCTCGATACGATTCAGAATGTCGTGGGCGCACCGGGCCTGATGCCGGACGCCGCCACGCCGCACGAAGAAGCGGTGCTGTCAAATATCAGCTTTATGGAGGCGGTACACGCCCGCTCCTACAGCTCGGTTTTCTCCACGCTATGCAACACGGCAGACGTTGACGCTGCCTACCGCTGGAGCGAAGAGAACGCCGCGCTGCAGAAAAAGGCGCAGATCATTCTGGCGCACTATCAGGCGGACGATCCGCTGAAGAAAAAGATCGCCAGCGTTTTCCTGGAGTCGTTTCTGTTTTATTCCGGCTTCTGGTTGCCGATGTACTGGTCCAGCCGGGGCAAGCTGACTAACACCGCCGATCTGATCCGCCTGATCATCCGCGATGAGGCGGTTCATGGTTACTATATTGGCTATAAATATCAGCAGGCGCTGCAGCACGCCGATGCCGCGCGGCGTGAAGCGCTGCAGCAGTTCGCTATCGATCTGCTGCTGGAGCTGTATGAAAACGAACTGGCTTATACCGATGCGCTGTATGGGGAATCGGGCTGGGCGGAAGAGGTAAAAGCCTTTCTGCACTACAACGCTAATAAAGCGCTGATGAATCTGGGCTATGAAGCGCTGTTTCCGGCGGAGATAGCAGCAGTCAACCCGGCAATACTGGCGGCATTGTCGCCGAACGCAGATGAAAACCACGACTTCTTCTCCGGCTCCGGCTCCTCCTATGTCATGGGCAAAGCCGTGGAAACGGAGGATGAGGACTGGGATTTCTAATCGGCTCTGGCGCCAGGTGGGTAGTCCTCTCTGGCGCTCCTGATGCAACGCAGTGGCGGCTCTGCGGATCGCCACTCCGCGTAATGGCCTCACGCGCCCTGCGGAACGTCCTTATGACAAACGCAATCTCCTGTTTCATCCTGCCTTACTTATCTATCAACGTACCGGAATATTTCCGACACTCAGCGTCCGCTATTTAATTAATATCAGTGTCGTTAAAGCGCGATTTATCCGCATTTCACGCAGCGATTTGACTAAAACCTGCCAAATTTCACAAAAAATTCAGAAAAAATTGATCCGCGCTCATCCCTCGTGGGCTCTGGAATTAGCGGCAATAGTCAGGATGCATTTGCCGGAAATATTCTGTGCAAGGGTTGTCAGACACTCTCACTATGTTAGGTTATAGGGCGCTTAAATTTAATCAGGGTACAACAAGAAATAGTCAGACATTTAACCAGGAATGTAATTATTGCATGGCAATTAAACTCGAAGTTAAAAATTTATATAAAGTATTTGGCGATCATCCGGAAAAGGCATTTAAGCTCATTGCGCAAGGCGCAAGCAAAGAGACAATTCTGGCGAAAACCGGTCTCTCAGTAGGCGTACAAAATGCCAGTCTGGCCATTGAAGAAGGCGAGATCTTCGTCATCATGGGGCTGTCAGGATCTGGAAAGTCCACCATGGTTCGCCTTCTCAATCGTCTGATAGAGCCCACGCAGGGCCAGGTGATTATCGATGGTGTCGATATTGCTAAAATATCAGATAGCGAACTGCGCGAAGTACGCAGAAATAAGATCAGTATGGTGTTTCAATCCTTCGCGCTTATGCCACATATGACGGTACTGAATAATACCGCCTTTGGAATGGAATTAGCTGGCACGCCGCTTCATGAACGTCAGGAAAAAGCGCTTGAGGCATTGCGTCAGGTAGGGCTGGAAAATTATGTCAATGCTTATCCGGATGAACTTTCCGGCGGTATGCGTCAGCGCGTGGGATTAGCGCGCGCGCTGGCAATTAATCCCGATATTTTACTGATGGATGAAGCGTTCTCCGCTCTGGATCCCTTAATTCGTACCGAAATGCAGGATGAGCTGGTAAAGCTGCAGGCAAAACATCAGCGCACCATTGTCTTTATTTCTCACGATCTTGACGAAGCCATGCGTATTGGCGATCGCATTGCCATTATGCAGGGCGGCGAAGTAGTTCAGGTTGGTACGCCTGATGAGATCCTCAATAATCCCGCGAATGATTATGTCCGCACCTTTTTCCGCGGTGTGGATATTAGTCATGTCTTTAGCGCTAAAGATATTGCGCGCCGCAGTGCCGGAGCGCTGATCCGTAAAGCGCCCGGCTTCGGTCCGCGCTCCGCCATTAAGCTGCTGCAGGATGAAGACCGCGAGTTTGGCTATGTGCTGGAAAAACAGAAGTTTGTTGGCGTGGTCTCCAGTGATTCGCTGAAAGCGGCACTGGCCGCCGGTGCCGGGCTGGATAGTGCGCTGCTGGAAGCCCCGCAGGCGGTGCCTGCTGATACCTCACTGAATGATTTGCTTTCCCATGTGGCGCAGGCGCCGTGCGCCGTACCGGTAGTCGGTGAAGATAATCAGTACGTCGGTATCATCTCCAAAAGCATGTTATTGCGTGCGTTAGACCGTGAAGGAGCCCAGCCATGAGTAAACACACCGCCAACCCATGGGATAGCGCCAGCCAGAGCGCAGCGCAAACAACCACGCCTGATGCCAGCGCCGCCGATCCCTGGTCAGGCGCCGCTTCAGCCACGCCTGCAGAGAGCAGCACCGGTGGCGCAGATGCGTGGGGGGATCCCGCAGCCACCAGCGGCGGTCATGACGCTGCCACTGGCACGGCCAGCGGCAGCGACTGGCTCAACAGTGCACCTGCACCAGCGCCGGAACATTTCACTATCATGGACCCGTTCCATAAAACCTGGATTCCGCTCGACAGCTGGGTGACCGAGGGCATCGACTGGGTCGTGAACCACTTCCGCCCGCTGTTTCAGGGTATCCGCGTTCCGGTGGATTACATCCTGAGCGCCTTCCAGCAGCTGCTGCTGGGCATGCCGGCACCGGTGGCGATTGTGCTGTTCGCGCTGATTGCCTGGCAGATTGCGACGCCGGCGATGGGCATTGCCACGCTGGTTTCACTAATTGTAATTGGCGCGATTGGCGCATGGTCGCAGGCCATGGTAACGCTGGCGCTGGTGCTCACCGCCCTGCTGTTCTGTATTGTCATTGGGCTGCCGCTGGGTATCTGGCTGGCGCGCAGCGAGCGTGCCGCGCGTATCGTCCGTCCGCTGCTGGATGCGATGCAGACCACGCCCGCCTTTGTTTATCTGGTGCCGATTGTGATGCTGTTTGGTATCGGCAACGTACCAGGCGTGGTGGTAACCATCATCTTTGCACTGCCGCCGATTGTGCGCCTCACAATTCTCGGTATTAAACAGGTGCCTGCTGACCTGATTGAAGCCAGCGAATCCTTCGGCGCCAGCCCGCGTCAGATGTTGTTTAAGGTCCAGCTGCCGCTGGCGATGCCAACTATCATGGCCGGGGTTAACCAAACGCTGATGCTGGCGCTATCAATGGTGGTTATCGCCTCCATGATCGCGGTCGGCGGACTGGGCCAGATGGTGCTGCGCGGCATTGGCCGCCTCGATATGGGGCTGGCCACCGTTGGCGGCGTCGGCATTGTGATCCTCGCCATTATCCTCGATCGCCTCACGCAGTCGGTTGGCCGCGATAGCCGCAGCCGGGGTAGTCGTCACTGGTACAGCACCGGTCCGGTTGGCCTGCTACTGCGTCCGTTCAGTAAAAAAGCCTGATTTTTTTGGGCGGTCCATCGTGGCCGCCCGTCTCCGACGTCACACGTAAAATAAGGAATGACTATGCGCAAGACAGCTCTGTTCGCTGCCGTCCTGACGACGTTCGCCGCGACGCACGTGTCCGCCGCCGACCTGCCGGGTAAAGGCATTACCGTTAAACCGCTGCAAAGCACCATTGCTGAAGAAACCTTCCAGACGCTGATTGTCAGCCGCGCGCTGGAGAAACTCGGCTATAGCGTGGAGAAACCGGGCGAAGTCGATTACAACGTGGCTTACACCACAATCGCTGCCGGTGACGCTACCTTTGTGGCCACTAACTGGCAGCCGCTGCACGACGATATGTATAAAGCCGCTGGCGGTGACAGCAAGTTTTACCGCGAAGGCACCTACGTTGGCGGTGCTGCCCAGGGCTATTTAATTGACAAAAAAACCGCTGAAAAATATCACATCACCAATATTGAACAGCTGAAAGATCCAAAAATTGCCAAACTGTTCGACAGTAACGGGGATGGTAAAGCGGACATGACCGGCTGTACGCCGGGCTGGGGCTGCGAAGCGGTGATTAATCACCAGAACAGCGCGTTTGGCCTGGCCGATACCGTTACCGCCAATATGGGTAACTATTCGGCAATGGTGGCCGATACGCTGGCGCGCTTCAAACAGGGTAAACCGATTCTCTACTACACCTGGACACCTTACTGGTTGAGCGATGTGCTGAAACCGGGCCGTGACGTAGTCTGGCTGCAGGTGCCGTTCTCCTCCCTGCCTGGCGAACAGAGCAAAGTGGATACCAAACTGGCAAATGGTGCGAATTACGGCTTTCCGGTGAACACCATGCATATCGTGGCGAACAGAGCCTGGGCAGAGAAAAACCCGGCCGCCGCAAAGCTGTTTGCGGAGATGAAGCTGCCGATTAAGGATATCAACGCGGAGAATGCCGCCATGCATGCGGGTCAGGCATCTGAAGCGGATATCAACCATCATGTGGATGGCTGGATTAAAGGTCATCAGGCGGAGTTTGATAAGTGGATCAATGACGCTCTGGCCGCCGCGAAATAAACGCCATCGTTTTATGTAGTCAGCGGGCGGCCTTCGGGTCGCCCGCACTGTTTCCGTCGCCGATAAGCGCAGCGTGCGCTATAACGCACTGGTACGTCCTGTTAATTATCACAACTATGAAATAATTTTTTCGGTTACTATTATCCCCATATGATTATTTCACTGTGTATCCGCTCATGAGCTCATCTCCGGCACGCCTCAGTGCCCCATTAGTGGCGCTGATGTCAGTCGCGACAGGGCTGGCGGTGGCCAGTAACTATTACGTGCAGCCGCTGCTCGATACGATTGCGCATCAGTTTGGTCTCTCTGTCAGCGTAGCGGGCTTTATCGTGACCACCGCGCAGCTTGGCTACGCCTGTGGATTGCTGCTGCTGGTGCCGCTGGGCGATATGCTGGAACGGCGTGCTCTGATTGTTTCAATGAGCCTGCTGGCGGCGGGCGGCATGATGCTGACCGCCCTCTCCTCTTCGCTGACGCTGATGCTGCTGGGTACGGTGGTAACCGGTCTCTTCTCAGTGGTGGCACAGCTTCTGGTGCCGCTGGCGGCCACGCTGGCTGCTCCGGAAAAGCGTGGCAAAGTGGTAGGCACGGTCATGAGTGGCCTGCTGCTGGGCATTTTACTGGCGCGTACCGTTGCCGGCGCGCTGGCTCAGGTTGCCGGGTGGCGCAGCGTTTACTGGTGCGCCAGCGTGCTGATGATCCTGATGGCGCTGGCGCTATGGCGCTATCTGCCGCGCTACCAGCAGCGCGTGCCGCTTAACTATCTGCAGCTGCTGCGCTCAATTTTCTCACTGTTCAGCGCCGATCGGGTGTTACGTACCCGGGCGCTGACCGGCTGCCTGAGTTTTGCAAACTTCAGCATGCTCTGGACTTCAATGGCCTTTTTACTCGCTGCACCGCCGTGGAATTTCAGCGAGGGCGAGATCGGCCTGCTGGGTCTGGCAGGGGCAGCAGGCGCGCTGGCGGCGCGTCAGGCGGGCGGACTGGCAGACCGGGGCAAAGCAAAACTCACCACCAGCGCCGGACTGGTGATCATGCTGATCTCCTGGGGCGTTACCGCACTCGGCAGCAGCAGCCTGCTGGCGCTGATTGCCGGCATTGTGCTGCTGGATCTGGCGGTTCAGGGCGTACATATCACCAACCAAAGCGTTATCTATCGCACTATGCCTGAAGCGCGTAATCGCCTGACATCCGGCTATATGACCAGCTATTTTACCGGTGGGGCGCTCGGCTCGGTGATCTCGGCCAACGCCTTTCATCTGTTTGGCTGGTATGGCGTCTGTGCGGCGGGTGCCCTGGCGACGCTGCTTAATCTGATAATCTGGTGGCGTAACGCCAGCGCAGAGCCTGCCTGAGCAAGAAAAACAGCGTAAATCGGTAAGCGGCGCTGTCCATTAACAGGTGAGTTTGATATCGTTAGCAGTGTACTTATTCACTGTAGTTATTTTTACTCTCGAAATTATTCCACAGCGAAGCGGTTAGCGCGCTGAATGTGATAATTCTACGTTGCAATCAAGAGGTTTTTTTAGATGGAAAGTTCGTTTACTCCCATTGAGCAGATGCTGAACGTCCGGGCAAATCGTCATAAAGATTTTCCGCTGCAGGAAATTATCCTGACCCGCCTGTGTATGCATATGCAGGGCAAGCTGCTGGATAATCGCAACAAGATGCTCAAGGCACAGGGAATTAACGAAACCTTATTTATGGCGCTGATCACGCTGGATGCGCAGGAAAACCAGAGCATTCAGCCATCAGAACTGAGTGCGGCACTGGGCTCTTCACGCACCAACGCCACGCGCATTGCGGATGAACTGGAAAAGCGCGGCTGGATCGAACGCCGTGAAAGCGACAACGATCGCCGCTGCCTGCATCTGCATCTGACGGAAAAAGGCAACGAGTTTCTGCGTCAGCTGCTGCCGCCCCAGCACCAGAGCCTGCAGTATCTCTGGTCGTCACTGAGCGCCACCGAGCAGGAGCAGCTGGAAGCCATCACGCGCAAGCTGCTTAACCGTCTGGACAAAATGGACGAAGATCAGGTTATCGCCTCACTCTCTCGCTAATAGCAAGAAGTGCGACACAACCCCCTGCCGAAATCGCTATTTTAATTTTCCTTTATCTGGCCAGCGCCTTTTGCGCTGGCTTTTTCGATTCGGGTTACCGTGTTGATGGATCAGCACACCCCGACTTATGGCAAACGTGGAGAACGACATGAGTGCGACAGCGGAAGCTCAAAGCCCGCAACAGCCTGCAAACAAGAAGAAGAAGCGTAAAATTGCGCTGATCCTGCTGGCTGTCGTGTTTATTGTGGCCGGTATTGGCTATCTGACTTACTGGTATCTGGTACTGCGTCATTTTCAGGAGACTGATGATGCCTATGTAGCAGGCAATCAGGTGCAGGTGATGGCGCAGGTTTCCGGCAGCGTTAACAAAGTATGGTTTGATGATACCGATCGCGTCAAAAAAGGCGACGTGCTGGTCTCACTGGATAAAACCGATGCGCAGCAGGCCTTTGAAAAAGCGCAGACCGCCCTGGCCACCAGCGTCCGCCAGACGCACCAGCTGATGATCAACGGCAGGCAGTATCAGGCCACGATCAAGCTGCAGCAGACGGCACTGGAACAGGCTGAAGCCGATCTGAAGCGCCGCGAACCGCTGGGCGCCTCAAATCTGATTGGCCGTGAAGAGCTGCAGCACGCGCGTGACGCCGTGGCGACCGCGAAAGCGCAGCTTGACGTCGCTGTGCAGCAATATAATGCCAACCAGGCGATGATTCTGAACACCAGTCTGGAAAACCAGCCTGCGGTGCAGCAGAGCGCCGCTGCCCTGCGCGACGCCTGGCTTAATCTGCAGCGTACCGATATACGCAGCCCGATTGATGGCTATGTTTCACGCCGCAGCGTGCAGGTAGGCTCGCAAATCTCCACCACCACCCCGCTGCTGGCCGTAGTGCCCGCCACCAACCTGTGGGTAGATGCCAACTTCAAAGAGACGCAGCTTGCCGGCGTCCGCATCGGCCAGTCTGCAACTGTAGTCAGCGATATCTATGGTGATGATGTGGTCTATCACGGCAAGGTCGCGGGACTCGATATGGGGACCGGCAGCGCCTTCTCGCTGCTGCCCGCGCAAAACGCTACCGGCAACTGGATCAAAGTCGTACAGCGCCTGCCGGTGCGTATTGAACTGAACCCGGATGAAGTGGCGGCGCATCCGCTGCGCATCGGACTCTCGACTCTGGTGAAGGTTGATACGCAGAACAAAGAGGGTGCAGTGCTGGCAGGCGCCGTTCGTCCGCAGGCCGCCTATGAGAGCAACGCGCTGGCGATTGATCTTGCGCCGGTCAACCAGATGATTACCGCTATCGTTCGTGCCAACGCGGGCTGATCCGCCGGAGACTGTTATGGCACAAAAACCGCTTGAGGGCGCGCCACTTGTTCTGATGACTATCGCCCTGTCGCTGGCGACATTTATGCAGGTGCTCGACTCAACTATCGCCAACGTGGCGATCCCGACCATTGCCGGTAATCTGGGCGCGTCGAATTCACAGGGCACCTGGGTTATCACCTCGTTCGGGGTGGCTAACGCCATCTCGATTCCGATTACCGGCTGGCTGGCAAAGCGCATCGGTGAAGTGAAGCTTTTCACCTGGGCAACCATTCTGTTTGCGCTCGCCTCCTGGGCGTGTGGCATGTCAGAAAGCCTGGAGATGCTGATCTTTTTCCGTATTCTGCAGGGAATTGTGGCCGGTCCGCTGATCCCGCTGTCGCAAAGCCTGCTGCTGAGTAACTACCCTCCGGCTAAACGCAGTATTGCCCTGTCGCTGTGGGCGATGACGGTGATCGTTGCGCCAATCTGCGGCCCGATCCTGGGCGGCTGGATCAGCGATAACTATCACTGGGGCTGGATCTTCTTTATCAACGTGCCGATTGGCATCGTGGTGGTGATGCTGACGCTGCAGACGCTGCGCGGTCGTGAAACCAAAACTGAGATCCGCCCGATCGATATTGTCGGTCTGGTGCTGCTGGTGGTGGGCATCGGCGCGCTGCAGGTGATGCTGGATCGCGGTAAGGAGCTCGACTGGTTCAGCTCGACAGAGATTATCGTGCTGGCGGTGGTCGCCGTGGTAGCGCTGGCGGTGCTGCTGGTGTGGGAGCTGACGGACGATCATCCGATCGTTGACCTGTCGCTGTTTAAAATGCGCAACTTCACCATTGGCTGTCTGTCGATAAGCCTGGCCTACATGCTCTACTTCGGCTCCATTGTGCTGTTGCCGCAGCTGCTGCAGGAGGTCTACGGCTATACCGCCACCTGGGCCGGACTCGCATCTGCCCCGGTCGGGATTATTCCGGTGATCCTCTCACCCATTATTGGCCGGTTCGCCCACAAGCTCGATATGCGCCGGCTGGTGACCTTTAGCTTTATTATGTACGCCGTCTGTTTCTACTGGCGCGCCTACACCTTTGAGCCCGGCATGGACTTCGGCGCATCCGCCTGGCCGCAGTTTATTCAGGGCTTTGCCGTGGCCTGTTTCTTTATGCCGCTGACCACCATTACGCTGTCGGGACTGCCGCCGGAGCGCCTCGCCGCAGCCTCCAGCCTCTCTAACTTTGTGCGTACGCTGGCAGGATCGATCGGAACCTCTATTACCACGACCCTGTGGACCAACCGCGAGTCGATGCATCACAGCTATCTGAGCGAATCCGTCAATCCTTACAACCAGAATTCGCAGGAGATGTATGCGCAGCTGGAAGGCATGGGCATGAGCCACCAGCAGGCGTCTGCGTGGATTGCGCGGGAGATCACTAATCAGGGCCTGATTATTTCAGCCAATGAGATTTTCTGGGCGTCTGCGGGGGTGTTTGTGATTCTGCTGGTGCTGGTATGGTTTGCCCGTCCGCCATTTGGTGCAGGCGGCGGAGGGGGTGGCGCACACTAGCCGCCACTATGCAAAACGGGCCGCTATGGCCCGTTTTTTTTATGCGTTCTGACGCCACCATTCGGCCAGCAGAATACCGGTTGCTACCGAGACGTTCAGGCTCTCGACGTTGCCGGTTCCGCCAATCGACAGGTTGAGTTCGCCCTGCCGGAAGGTGCTGTCTGAAAGCCCTTCCCGCTCCTGACCCAGCACCAGTACCATTTTCGCCGGCAGTTCGGCGCGCGCCAGCGGCGTGCCCTCATGGCTCGACGTGGTCACGATGGTGTAGCCCGCCTTGCGGAACGCATCAAGGCTTGCAGCGAAATCTTCGCCGTTGATCGCCTGTACGTGCTCAGCGCCGCCTTCAGCAGTACGTACGGCGGCACCCGACTCCAGCTGCGACGCGTCGTTCACCAGCAGCCCCTTCACGCCAAAATGCGCGCAGCTGCGCATAATGCCGCCCAGGTTATGTGGGTTGCTCACATCTTCCAGCGCCAGCACGCAATCTTTACGCTCTGCCTTTTTCAGCCACTCTGATACCGCCATGCCGCTGCGCTTTTTGATAATAAAGCAGACGCCGCCGTGATGTTCAGTACCGGACGCTTTCGCCAGCTCAGCCTCCTCAACCACGTGATACGCTTTGCGGTTTGCGGCCAGCCAGCGCAGTGTTTCGCGGAAGCGCGGCGTAACGCTCTGGACAAACCAGGCGCGCACGATGCTCTCCGGACGGCTCAGGAAGAGCGCCTGACAGGCGTTTTCGCCATAGACGCGCGTCTCTTCCTGACGCTGACGGCGGATCTGCTCGGAATCGATTACCGGCTTCGCGTCAGCGGCGTCATCCGCCGGGCTGCCAGCAGCGGCAACCGGCGGGCGGGATACGGTGCGCCACGGCGAATCACTGAAGCCGCGATCGTCGCGGTCGTTACGCTCAGGGCGGCTGCTGCGCTCGCTACGGTCATTACGATCCGTGCGGCGGCCGCGTCCGGCATCATCGCTGCTGCGCGGCGCGCGTGAGCGGCCAGCGTCGTCACGGCTGCGTGAGCGACCGGAATCGTCACCGCTGCGTGGCGCGCGCGCGCGATCGCTTTCGTCATTGTTGCGATTGCTGCGGGGAGCAGAGCGACGATTATCTTCCTGGCGCGCAGCAGGACGGCCGCCTTTGCCGGTACGCGGATTTGGCTTACTGCCGCCCTCCTCTTCACGTACATACATCACTTTTACCTTGCCGCTTTTGCCTTTAAATTCGTCGTTCATCTGTTCCTCCAGCATTGAGAGCGCGAAGATTACCTGATGTGCCAGCGCTTAGCTATCAACTATTGAACCTATTGGGTAATCCAGATTGAGCATAGCATCCAGCCTTTTCATAATACGACTCTATCATCAGATTTACAGGACCGGTTTGAGATGACAATGAATACTGTATGCGCCGGCTGTCAGGCAGTTAACCGCGTTCCCGAAGCGCGTCTGGCCGACGGTGCAAAGTGCGGTCGCTGCGGCGAAGCGCTTTTCAACGGCGAGGTGGTTAATGCCACGGCCGCTACGCTGGATAAATATCTGCAGGATGACCTGCCGGTCGTGATCGACTTCTGGGCGCCGTGGTGCGGCCCCTGCGTGAACTTTGCGCCCGTATTTAAAGAAGTTGCGGCCGAACGCAGCGGCAAAGTGCGTTTTATTAAAGTCAATACGGAAGCTGAGCAGGCGCTCAGCACGCGTTTTCGTATCCGCACGATCCCGACCATCATGATTTTTAAACGGGGCGAAATGGTCGATATGCTGAATGGCGCGATGCCGAAAACGCCGTTTAATGAGTGGCTCGACGAAACCCTGTAGTCACTGAAGGCCAGCAGATTGCTGGCCTTGCTTTCCCCCTTCTATTACACTGACGTTTTTCCTGCCCTGCCTGTCTATGTCTGAAAATGCTGTTCTGCGCTTACGGGCGCAACGTCTGGCCCGCGCTACGCGGCCCTTTCGCGCGCGCGGTAATCGCGTTGTGCGCTGTCAGCGCTGTCTGTTGCCGCACAGGCACTGCCTGTGTGCCACGCTGCAGCCGCAGCAGTCGCGCAGCCGCTTCTGCCTGGTGATGTTCGATACTGAACCGATGAAGCCCAGCAATACCGGACGCCTGATTGCCGATGTGCTGCCGGATACCCTCGCCTTCGGCTGGTCGCGAACAGAGCCTGACCCGGCGCTGCTGGCAGCAGTGCAGAGCAGCGACTATCAGCCGGTGGTGGTGTTCCCCGCCTCTTATGCCGATCCCGGACGTGAGGTGCTGACTGCGCCGCCGGTCAGCGGTAAACCGCCACTGTTTATTATGCTGGATGGCACCTGGTCTGAGGCGCGCAAAATGTTTCGTAAAAGCCCGTGGCTGGACCATTTTCCGGTGATGTCACTGAGCGTGAGCACCCCATCGCGCTACACCCTGCGGGAGGCGCACGGCAAAGGGCAGCACTGCACGGCAGAGGTCGCTGCGGCCCTGCTTGCTCAGGCGGGCGACAGCGCGGCCGCCAGCGCCCTGCAGCAGCACTTTGAACAGTTCCGTCACGCCTACCTTGCGGGCAAACCACACCATCCGGTTCATACACAGCAGGCGATAAACAGCAGCGAAAACTGAAGCTGGCTCGCAGCCTGACAGCAGCAAATCGGTTTTCGCTGTAAAAGCGTTTACAATCATGCCAATCCCGACAGCAGGAGTGGATGATGAGTCAACGTGGACTGGAAGCGCTGTTAAGACCTAAATCGATTGCGGTAATTGGCGCCTCGGTAACGCCGGGGCGTGCCGGCTATTTCCTGATGCGCAACCTGCTGGCGGGCGGCTTTAGCGGCCCGGTGCTGCCGGTTACGCCAAAATATAAGGCGGTACAGGGCGTGCTGGCATGGCCCGATATCGCCAGTCTGCCTTTTGCTCCCGATCTGGCCATTATCTGCACCCATGCAAAGCGCAATCCAGAGCTGCTGCAGCAGCTGGGCGAAAAAGGCTGCAGAGCCTGCATTATTCTCTCCTCACCCGCCAGCCAGCTTGAGACGCTGAAAACCTGCGCCAGCCAGTGGCAGATTCGCCTGCTCGGCCCTAACAGTCTTGGACTGCTGGCCCCGTGGCAGGGGCTGAACGCCAGCTTCTCGCCGGTGCCCATCGCTAAAGGGCGTATTGCTTTTGTTTCACAGTCTGCCGCGGTCTCAAATACCATCCTCGACTGGGCGCAGCAGCGGAATCTCGGCTTCTCCTGGTTTATCGCGCTGGGCGACAGCCTCGATATCGATGTCGATGACGTGCTCGATTTTCTGGCACGCGACCCGAAAACCAGCGCTATCCTGCTCTACCTGGAACACCTGAGCGATGCCCGGCGTTTTGTCTCCGCCTCGCGCAGCGCCTCACGCAATAAGCCTATTCTGGTCATCAAAAGCGGACGCAGCCGGGAGGCGCAGGCGATGATTGGCACCCTGAGCGGCCTGGATGCCGCCTGGGATGCCGCAATACAACGCGCCGGCCTGCTGCGCGTGCAGGATACGCATGAACTTTTCTCTGCGGTTGAATCACTCAGCCACATGCGTCCGCTGCGCGGCGAGCGACTGATGATCGTCAGCAACGGCGCTGCGCCGGCTGCTCTGGCGCTGGATGCGCTCTATGCGCGCAGCGGTAAGCTGGCTTCGCTGGATGAGGCGATGCGACAGAGAGTAGCCTCACTACTGCCGGAGGGCGCTGGCCGGGGAAACCCGCTGGATTTAAAAGATGACGCCACACCTGCCCGCTACGTTGCCTGCATTGAACTGCTGCTCGACAGTCATGATTTTGACGCCCTGATGATTATTCACTCCCCCAGCGCGGTTGCGCCAGCGACCGAGACGGCGGAGCAGATTATTGCTGCACTCGCGCGTCATCCGCGCGGCAGGCAGATCACGCTGCTGACTAACTGGTGCGGTGAATCCTCATCCCAGGCGGCGCGGCGCGCCTTTACCCAGGCCGGCATTCCGACCTGGCGCACCCCGGAAGGCACCGTGACCGCGTTTATGCATCAGGTCGAGTATCGCCGTAACCAGAAGCAGCTGCGGGAAACGCCGGCGCTGCCACCGGGGCTGCAGCAAAACAGCGCTAAAGCGCATCAGCTGCTGCAGCAGGCACTTGACCGCGGTGTGACCACGCTGGATACCCATGAGGTGCAGCCTGTTATGCAGGCTTATGGTCTGACAACGCTGCCCGGCTGGATCGCAAGCGACAGTCAGGAAGCGGTCACTATTGCTGAGCAGACGGGCTATCCGGTCGCCCTCAAACTGCGCTCGCCCGATATCGCCCATAAATCTGAGGTACAGGGTGTGATGCTCTATCTGCGCAGCGCTGCCGAGGTGAAACAGGCCGCACAGGCTATTTTTGAGCGCGTGCGCAGCACGCATCCACAGGCGCGCGTCGATGGCCTGCTGGTACAGAGTATGGCCAGCCGGGCTGGCGCTCAGGAGCTGCGCGTAGTGGTAGACCAGGATCCGCTGTTTGGCCCGATTATCCTGCTCGGCGAAGGGGGGGCTGAATGGCAGCCTGATAAGCAGGCCGCCGTAGCGCTGCCGCCGCTGAATATGACGCTGGCGCGCTATCTGGTGATTCAGGCGATAAAAAGCGGCAAGATCCGCAGCCGCAGCGCGCTGCATCCGCTCGATATCGCCGGGCTGAGCCAGTTGCTGGTACAGGTATCAAACCTGGTGGTGGATTGTCCGGAGATCCAGCGGCTTGATATTCATCCGCTGCTGGCATCGGCAGAAACCTTTACCCTTATTGACGTCATGCTGCAGTTGGCCCCTTTTAGCGGCGACAGCGAGGCGCGGCTGGTTATCCGCCCTTACCCACAGCATCTGGAGGAGCAGGTTGAGCTGAAAGATGGCCAGCACTGCCTGTTTCGCCCAATCCTGCCTGAGGATGAGCCGCAGCTGCGCGCTTTTATTGCGCAGGTGACTAAAGAGGATCTCTACTACCGCTATTTCAGTGAAATCAGCGAATTCACCCACGATGATTTAGCCAATATGACGCAGATAGATTACGACCGCGAAATGGCGATTGTGGCGGTACGCCAGCGGGAAGGCGCTGAAGAGGAGATTATCGGCGTTACCCGCGCGATATCTGACGCTGATAATGTCGATGCGGAGTTTTCAGTGCTGGTTCGTTCCGATCTCAAAGGGCTGGGTATGGGGCGACGGCTGCTGGAGAAGATGATTCGCTATACCCGCGATCACGGTCTGCAACAATTGAACGGTATAACCATGCCGCACAATAGCGGCATGATTACGCTGGCGCGCAAACTTAACTTTCGCGTGAATATTCAGCTTGATGATGGCATTGTCACGCTTAATTTACCGTTGATTGACGTCGTAACGCCGCCTGTAGAGAACGGTAAAAATCCTCCTCAACAGGTGAGTTGATGTTATTATTTGACGTTAGGATCATGATTTGATGGCAAAAGGCCATACAAATGAACAGAGAAGAAGTGCACTGTGATGTTGTCTAAATTTAAACGCAATAAACACCAACAACACCTCGCACAGCTGCCTAAACTGTCACAATCTGTGTCGGATGTGACCACGCTTTTTTCGCCCGCTGAGTTTCGCGAAACGCTGCTGGCAAAAATTGCAGCGGCAGAAAAACGCATCTGTATTGCTGCGCTCTATCTGGAAAATGATGATGGCGGCCGCAGTATTATGGAGGCGCTGTATGCGGCGCGTCAGGCTCGTCCGGAACTGGATATCGCCATTCTGGTAGACTGGCATCGTGCGCAGCGTGGACGTATCGGTGCGGCGCGTGGCCTGACCAATGCTGACTGGTACTGCGAGATGGCTACCCGGCATCCGGATATTGCTATTCCGGTTTATGGTATTCCGGTTAATACGCGGGAAGCGCTGGGCGTCCTGCATCTCAAAGGTTTTATCATCGACGATACGCTGCTTTACAGCGGAGCCAGCCTGAATGATGTCTATCTGCATCAGCATGAACGGTACCGCTACGATCGCTATCAGCTGATTCGTAATCCACAGTTAACGAATGCGATGTATGAGTGGATCGATGAAAACCTGAAACAGTCTGATGCGGTCAACCGCCTCGATCAGGCTGAGCGTCCTTCCAGCCCGGAAATCAAAAACGAGACGCGTCAGTTTCGCAGCGAGCTGCGCAGTTTTCATTATCATTTTACCGGCGATGCCGGTAACGATACGCTGGCGGTGACGCCGCTGGTGGGTCTGGGCAAGCGCAGCTTACTTAATAAAACTATTTTCCATCTGATGCCCTGCGCCGAGCAGAAGCTGACGCTCTGCACACCTTACTTTAATCTGCCTGCCATTCTGGTGCGTAACCTGATCCATCTGCTGCGTCAGGGCAAGGATGTCGAGATTATTGTCGGTGATAAAACGGCGAACGATTTCTATATTCCGCCGTCTGAGCCCTTCAAAGTGATCGGCGCCCTGCCCTACCTTTATGAGATCAACCTGCGCCGTTTTCTCAGCCGCCTGCAGTACTATGTTGATAACGGTCAGCTGACGGTACGCCTGTGGAAAGATGGTGAGAACAGCTATCACCTGAAAGGCATCTGGGTTGATGATGAGTGGATGATGATCACCGGCAACAACCTTAATCCGCGCGCGTGGCGTCTGGATCTGGAAAATGCCGTGTTGATTCACGATCCGCTTAATCAGCTGGCGGAACAGCGCGAGAAAGAGCTGACGCTAATCCGCGAACATACTACGGTGGTGACTCACTTTCGCGAGCTGGAAAGTATCTCTGACTACCCTGCCAAAGTGCGCAAGCTTATCCGTCGTCTGCGACGTATCCGCATCGACCGGCTGATCAGCAGGTTGCTGTAAAATCGTGCGGGCGTGCATCCTCTGTATAGCGTTGCTGTGTAGCGGATGTGCGCATCAGGCGCAGGATAGCTGGACCGGTAAAGATAAAGCGCAGCACTATGTCGCCTCCGCGCTGCTTGCTGCCGCCGGCAGCGAAATTGCCCATCACCAGCAGCAGGATACCGCCCAAAATATGGGTTTTGGCCTGATGTTTTCACTCAGTTTTGGCGCGGCAAAAGAGCTCTATGACAGCCGTGCGGCAGGAAGCGGCTGGAGCTGGAAAGATCTGGCATGGGATGCCGCCGGCGCTGCCAGCGGCATCATGCTCTGGAATATCCGTCACTGACTACAGCGCAATTCCTTTTCCCTTGCGATGCAGCATAAGTGAGACCAGGAAAGAGAGCGCGCCCATGGCTGAGACATACCAGAAGAAGCTGGTTTCGATACCTTCTCTTTTCATCAGCAAAGCGACATATTCAGCCGAGCCGCCAAAAATCGCGTTGGCCACCGCATAAGAGAGTCCTACGCCCAGCGCACGCACCTCTGGCGGAAACATCTCAGCCTTAAGGATTCCGCTGATGGCGGTATAGAAGCTGGTGATAATCAGCGCCAGCATAACCAGCAGGAATGCGACCCAGTGACTCTCAGTATGCTGCAGCAGCAGCAGAACAGGTACGGTACAGGTTGCGGCGCCCGCGCCAAATATCATCATGGAAGCCCGCCGTCCGATTTTATCTGATAGCGCACCGACAACAGGCTGGATCACCATAAAGACCAGTAACGCCCCCGTCATCAGACCGCTGGCACTGCGCGCGTCCATTCCGGCACTATTGACCAGATACTTCTGCATATAGGTGGTAAAGGTGTAGAAGCTCAGCGAGCCGCCGGCGGTAAAACCCAGCACCATAAAGAATGCGCGTGAGTGATTGCGCAACAGCCCGATCACGCTGCCCGCATCGCGATGCGTACGATGCGATTTCTCAGAGGTTTCATTGAGAGAGCGTCGCAGCCAGAGTGCGACGATGGCCAGTCCGGCACCGATGAAAAACGGAATACGCCAGCCCCAGCTGCGCAGCGCTTCATCATCCAGCAACTGTTGCAGTACGACTACGGTTAATACTGCCATTAGCTGACCGCCAATCAGCGTCACATACTGAAAAGAAGCATAAAAGCCTTTTCGCCCTTCCAGCGCGACTTCACTCATATAGGTTGCACTGGTGCCATACTCGCCACCCACTGACAGTCCCTGAAACATACGTGCCAGCAGGAGAATGATCGGCGCTGCTATGCCAATTTCGCCATAGCCCGGCAGGCACGCTATTACCAGAGAGCCCAGGCACATCATGCAGACCGAGATCAGCATGGAGGTTTTACGTCCATGTTTATCGGCAATGTAGCCAAACAGCCAGCCGCCAATCGGTCGCATCAGGAAACCTGCAGCGAATACCCCTGCTGTTTGCAGTAGCTGCGTGGTGGTATCGCCTGCCGGAAAAAAGACATGAGCAAAATAGAGGGAGAAAAAAGAGTAAACGTAAAAGTCAAACCACTCAACCAGGTTACCGGATGACGCACCGACAATTGCCCTGATCCTTTGCCGCGTTTCGGCTGCTGATACGGGCGGTCGGCTGTTTTGATGTTCCAGATGGGTCATGCTTTACCTCATTTCCTTGCGAAGAAAGAACGCGAAGCGGGTAGTAAAACATTAGTTTGCCCGGTAAGGGAATTGTCGCTGCTCCGGAATGAGACGCGATAATAAAGAATGAGGACAGGTGCCGCTGCTGGATATCAACCAGCCTGACCGCATCGCTGACTTTATCGCCAGCTGGCTGAAAAAAGCTTAAATTTTACTCATTTCTGCGTTTTCTGCAGACGTAAAAAAGCCCTGAACGTCTGTTCAGGGCTTTTTTACTTGATGGATGCCTGGCAGTTCCCTACTCTCGCATGGGGAG